>SUWZ01000004.1 GCA_015061185.1 Bacteroidales bacterium | reverse complement strand
ATTTTTTTAACTACCAAATAAATTTTTCTTACCATCTGTAATTTAGTGAGATAGATTTCTATTGACATAAAATTTTTATCCTCTTCCATGTAGGAAACAGATGAGGGATTTCGCCAAAGAAAAAGGTGCGCAACAGAAAAAATCTTTGCGCACCTTTATTATAAAGTTTTGTTTTAAATTATCCCAAGAAAGAGATTAAGATACCTGCAGCCACAGCAGAACCGATAACTCCTGATACATTGGAAGACATACAATAGTTTAATACGTGATTTTTAGGATCGTATTTCAAAGCTATGTCGTTAGCAACACGAGAAGCCATAGGAACTGCACTCAAGCCGGTTGCACCCACCAATGGATTGATTTTCTTCTTGGCAAAAAGATTCCAAATTTTCACCATCAAAACGCCTCCAAAAATTGATAGACCAAAAGCAAAGAATCCACCCACCACAATACCAATGGTTTGAAGGTTCAAGAAAGAATCAACCGTCATTGTTGCCCCTACGCACAATCCTAAGAAGATAGTTGCGGTATTCATGATGCCGTTAGAAGCAGCATTAAATAGGCGAGAGGTGTTGTTTCCAATCTCTTTGATTAGGTTACCAAACATCAACATACCCACCAATGAAACAGCGTCCGGTACGATTATTGCAACAATCGTTGTAACGGCAATCGGGAAGATAATTTTCAGTACCCTCATATTTTTGAACTCTGTTTTAGAAGGGTAAAGTTTATCTTGCTCTTTCATGTTAATTTTCAACTCTTTTTCGCTACAAGACAATTTAACAACCAATGGAACAATCACCGGAACCAAAGCCATGTAAGAGTAAGCCGCAATTGCAATCGGACCCAATAGATGAGGAGCCAATTTCAATGTCGTAAAAATCGCAGTAGGACCATCAGCACCACCAATGATAGCCAAAGAGGCTGCCTCTTTCATGGTAAAGAATTGGCTACCGATTAGTAATACAGAAAAAATACCCAATTGAGCCGCTGCACCGAAAATTGCCAATTTTAAGTTTCGTAACATCGGACCAAAGTCTGTCAATGCACCTACACCCATAAAGATGATAGGAGGAAGAAGTCCGGATTTAATCAACGCATAATAAAGGAAGTTCATGATTCCCAAGTCATGCGCAATTTCAGGCAAAGACATCTCATAGATATTTTTAACCACCTCTGCACCATTTAAGGTGTAGCGCACAAAACCCTCTCCGTCAGTTGCTATAACACCCATTCCGCCACCCGGAAAGTTAGCGATTAGCACGCCAAAAGCGATAGGAACAAGAAGTAGGGGTTCAAACTCTTTTTTGATACCAAGATAAAGTAAAACAAACCCCAAAAGAATCATGATTAAATAACCGGGCTGAGCGATAAGTTCATTTATCGCAGTCATGCCATATATATTTTCTAATATCTCGCGCATAGCTCCAATTATTTAATTTTCATCAATACATCATCTTCAGAAACGGAAGCTCCGCTATTCAAGCAGATTTCCGTCACCACACCATCCCATTCAGAAGCGATGGCGTTAAATGTTTTCATTGCCTCTACGTAGCAGATTACTTGTCCCTTTTTAACTGGGTCGCCAACTTTAACAGCAACATCACCGGAGTTTTTCACCAAGTAGAATTTACCCTCAAGAGGAGACAATAATTCGTTGCCTTCGCCCGGTGCTACATTGGCAGCTGTAGCAGGAGCAGCTGCAGACGATGAACCATCGTTAGCTCCGATTACAACACTATATTTAGCACCATTTACGTCCACAGTAACTGTTTGAGGCAATGAAATTTCGCCACTTCCTCCTTTTGCATTTTTCTTTGCTTTTCTATCTGCCAAATCTGCCTCAAAGTCTGCTTTTGCTTTGCCGGATTTATAGGCGCGATATTGTTGCGGATGCATAGCTAATTCAAACAACTCTTCGTCATCTTCTCCAAGCTCCCAACCCTCTTTTTTCATCTCTTCTCTGAAAGAGTTTAAGGCGTCAGGATAGTTGCTTTGCGGATCTTCTGTATGGAATTCACGACCTTGTTCTTTTGCTTTTTCAATCAATTCAGGAGCCAATTCTCCCGGAAGATTTCCTGATTTACCCAACATCATATCCCAAATGTCATCGGCAATCATAGACCATCTCTCTTTTCCTTTTTCCATTTGCATAACGTTCATCAACGCCATGTTTTTAACATATTGAGAGAAAGGAGTTACCAAGCAAGGGTATCCCATCATCGGCCAAACATATTTCACCTCATCAAACAATTTGATAAGCAGTTCGTCTTGAGACATTTTGGGTTTGCCATTTTTTTCTTTCCATTTGTTGATAGACTCCAAATTGGTCTCAAGGTCTGTCATCAATGATCCCATCATACCACCCGGCAATCCCGGTCCGATTAACAATGAGTTCATTTGGCGATTACGTTCAGGGATATAGTATCCCAAGAAGTCGTCCATCATCTCTTGTATCAATGTGCGAACCTCCATATAAGCCTCCATGTTAATCTCTTTCACTTGGAAACCGGCATCTTTCAACATTGCTTGAACAGCAATAATATCGGCGTGTCCGGTACCCCAAGAAAGAGGTTCCATGCCCACGTCAACATAGTCGCAACCCGCTTTACAAACCTCTAAAATGGAAGCCATGTTAAAACCGGGACCGGCATGACTATGATATTGGATAGTAATATCTTTGATTGATTTGATATTTTTGGTTAATTCACCTAAGAAAGCGGGACGACCAATACCCGCCATATCTTTCAAGCAAATTTCATCGCAACCCGCTTCAATCAATTCCTTTGCCATGTTTGTGTAGTACTCAACCGTGTGAATAGGAGAGTAGGTGATGCACAAGCAACATTGAGAAATCATACCACCTTCGTGAGCGTAAGCGATAGAAGGTATGATGTTACGAGTATCATTCAAACCGCAGAATGTTCTTGTGATATCTGTTCCTTGTTTTTTCTTTACTTTGTAGAACAATTTTCTGACATCAGCAGGAACAGGACTCATTCTTAACCCATTTAAAGCACGGTCTAACATGTGAGTTTGAATACCTGCGTCGTGAAATGGTTTTGTCCATTGTCTAACTGCTTTATTCGGATTTTCTCCAAACAATAAATTAACTTGTTCAAATCCTCCTCCATTTGTTTCTACTCGGTCAAAACACCCCATTTTGATGATTGCAGGTGCCACTTTTACCAATTGATCTACACGAGGAACATATTTCCCCGCAGCTTGCCACATATCTCTGAATACGAGGCTGAATTTAACTTCTTTAGCCATTTTTTTATCTTATTTTTTTTCTATTTTTTCTACTTTCCCTTTCCCATTCGTAATTTGTGCTATTGCAAGTTGTATAGCTTGTGCTACAGTCGGGTCTATTGCAGCGTTCTCACGTTGATTTGTCACTTTTGTTGCAACCTCTTCCGGTGCAAATCTATTTATCGCTTTAATAAGTAAATTTCCTAAGAAGATGACTAAAAGCAATACCGAAAATACGGTTGCCATTCCAATCACCATTAGTTGTAATGATTCTAAAAAATTTTCCATTTTATTCCTATTAAATATTATTTTCTTTCTTTTCAGTACCAAAGATAATAACCTCCTTTTAAATTTCTCCTTTTTTTTACTTTTTTTTCAAAAAAAATGGCTCTCTTTTGAAAATTTATACGGAAAATGGAAGCGATATTTTCTGATAGATATGATATATCCTATTCCCCCTTTACAAAAATATCAGCAGTAAAATTATATTTGTAATACAAATCGCTCCGAAGCCCAATATAAGAGGTTTGAGAATACTCTTTTTTGAGAAGAATATGCAATAAAGCATTTTGACAACATTATTGCTTATTATAGCTTGAAATGCAGCTTGTATCAAAATAGTTTCTCCTACATTATTATTGGATTGAAATAGGTTGATTAAGAATGGATTGATATCGGTTACACCTACTAAAACAGAGAGGGTCATCAATCCGCTATCTCCAAAATATTGCAATGTATAATGAGTTATTAGCGTGAAAGCAATGAATAACGATGCAAATATCAATGCTACTTTAAATTCCAATGGATTGCTTTCTTTGTATTCTTCTGCAGATATTTTATCTAAAGTGCTCTCTTTTTTTCTGTAGTAAAAATAAAATATCACAGAAATTATTGCCGAGAAAGTAAACATGATGAGAAATATATGACAATACTTTTTTAGCAGGTCGATATTGAATATCCCCAGTAAAATCATAAACTTCAAATACATCATGGTGATAGCACAAAATATTGCAGAAATATATTGGAATTTGTTATTCTCTGCCTTTAAAACTTTTTTAGCCAATATCACGCACGTTGCAGTACTACTGTATATTCCTCCTAATATTCCGGAAACAATGATTCCCGAATCTTTGAAAACATATTTTTTCAGCAAGTAACTTACGTACGAAATTCCGGAAATCACCACTGTTGCTAACCAAATGCTGTAGGGCGTTAAATCCAATCCTTCGATAATTTCGGTGCGAGGAAGTATGGGTAAAATCACTCCCCATATTATGAGGAATTTAGCTAAGTTAATAAACTCTTCGTCTTGCATTCGTTTGGTAAATTGGATGAATTTGTTTTTCATTTCGGTCAGAATCAAGACGGTAACAACGATCAGCACCGATACCCAAAGGGGTTTCATATAGATCAGTGGTGCCAATCCATACGTTACAAATGCAATCATTATGGAGGTGATTCCGAAACGCTTCAGCATAAATATTTTATGAACATAACTAATTGCCAATATCACTACAATAGATATGCCACCACAAAGGTATAAGCGCATGGTTATCGGATCCAATAGATAGAGTATATAACCTAAAATCCCAATCAGTGTAAATGTCCGATCAGACCCAAATGAATTGTATCCATCCTCTTTTAAGTATAACTTTCTTTGTGATAGTCCTATAACCAAAGAATAGAGTGTGATTAGTACGAAATTCTTTAGGTCTATAGGCATTATGTCCAATATCTCTTCCATTTTGTCTGTTTACTCCTATTTTTGTCTAATAAAGATGTTGATTGGAGTCCCTCCAAAATTCCACTCTGCTCTCAATTTGTTCTCTAAAAAGCGTTTGTAGGGTTCTTTTACATATTGAGGAAGGTTTGCATAGAAGACAAACGAAGGAATTTGAGTGTCCGGCAATTGTGTTACATACTTGATTTTTATGTATTTGCCTTTAGTTGCAGGTGGAGGATAGTTTTCAATCAATGGCAAGAAAAATTCATTTAACTTGCTTGTTGATATTTTTCTTTTTTTGTTTTCGTACACCTCCATTGCAGTCTCAATCACCTTCATAATTCTTTGCTTTGTTATAGCAGATGTAAATATGATTGGGAAATCGGTAAACGGAGACAATCGTTCTCTGATAGCCTTTTCTACAGAAAGAGTACTCTTGGCATCTTTGTTTGTGATTAAGTCCCACTTATTAACGCAAACAACCAATCCCTTTTTATTTCGTTGAATTAGTTGTACGATGTTCATATCTTGTGCCTCTATTCCCCTTGTCGCATCAATCATTAAGATACAAACGTCTGAATTTTCAATAGACCGAATGGAGCGTATAACAGAGAAGTATTCCAAATCTTCTGTAACTTTCCCCTTTTTTCTAATTCCGGCAGTATCTACCAAGTAAAAATCATATCCAAACTTGGTATAGCGAGAGTTTATGCTATCTCGAGTTGTGCCGGCAATGTCAGTAACGATGTATCGATCTTCGCCCATAAAGGCATTGATGATAGATGATTTTCCGGCGTTGGGGCGACCAACAACCGCAAAGCGCGGCAGATCTTCCTCCATCTCTTCCTCCTTTTTTTGAGGAAGTTTCTCCAATATCACGTCTAATAAATCACCCGTTCCTGAGCCGGAGATAGAGGAGATACAGTAGGGTTCCCCTAAACCAAATTTATAAAATTCTGCCGAATAATATTGCAGTGAAGTGTTGTCCACCTTATTACAAACCAATACCACCTCTTTTTTTGAAGAGCGAAGGATTTGTGCAACTCTTTCATCTAAATCGGTAATCCCATTTTGAACATCTACGACAAATAAAATTACATCAGCCTCTTCTATTGCTATATTTACTTGTTTCCGAATCTCCTCTTCGAAAATATCATCAGAATTTACCACCCAACCTCCGGTATCAACTACGGAAAATTCTTTCCCATTCCAATCTACTTTCCCATATTGTCGGTCTCGCGTTGTTCCCGCTTCTTCGTTTACAATCGCATCGCGTGTTTGTGTTAAACGATTGAATAATGTTGATTTTCCTACGTTGGGACGACCTACTATTGCTACTAAATTGCTCATAGAATTTTACTTTTATGTTTATTGGGATTGTTAATCAATTGACAATTAATAATCAATAGTTCTGATACCCAAAATCTTTTAACTTATTCTCTTTATTTCGCCAATCTTTTTCTACTTTGACATACAGTTCCAAAAATACTTTTTTATCGAAAAAACTTTCAATATCTTTTCTTGCTTCTGTTCCGACTTTCTTCAGCATTTTTCCACCCTGACCGATGATTATACCTTTTTGAGAATCCCGTTCTACGTAGATTACAGCATTTATATGAATCATCTTTTTATCCTCTTTGAAACTCTCTACTACCACCTCAACAGAGTAGGGAACCTCTTTGTCGTAATTTGTCAAAATTTTTTCTCGAATAATCTCTGTTACAAAAAATCGAGCCGGCTTATCTGTCAATGCATCTTTTTCAAAAAACGGAGGTGAATCCGGTAATTGAGCTTTTATGCGTTTCAATAAATGATCTAAATTAAAATTGTTGGTGGCAGAAATAGGAATAATCTCAGTATCAGGCAGAACCTCTTTCCATTTCTCGACCAATTCTATCAATTTTTCTTGATTTGTTAAGTCTATTTTGTTAATAATCAGCATAACCGGTGCTGATTGTTTTTTTACTTTTTCTAAGAAACTTTGGTTCTTATCGAAACTCTCTACCACATCGGTGACGTACAATATTATGTCTGCATCTGTAAGTGCACCGGTAGAAAAGTTCAGCATCGACTCTTGAAGTTTGTAATTCGGTTTAAGAACTCCGGGTGTGTCTGAATAGACTATCTGAAAATCTTCACCATTTACGATACCCATGATTCGATGGCGTGTTGTTTGTGCTTTCGAGGTGATAATTGATATCTTTTCACCTACCAATGCATTCATCAATGTTGATTTGCCAACATTAGGATTTCCGACTATATTTACAAAACCAGATTTATGCATAATAGATCATTTTTTGCAAATTTACAAAAATTAGCGGAATTTTGCTAATTTACCACCTAATTCCGTCTTAAAATTTAGATTATTTCATTCTTTTTAGAGAGGTAAACAACAATGATTTATAAGTTACGTAAGATTTTTTGAAGTTGTTTAAATTTTATTTTGAGCCTATTTGAGAAAAATTTTAAGTTGGGTTAATGAATTCAATTCGCACAATTTTTGAAATTCCCTAAATAGATTTATGCAAAAAAGGATGTTTCGACAACGAAACATCCTTTTTTTATGTATGTGTGCTTTGTTGCTTCTAATTAGACAACGCTGCCGCACCGCCGACGATATCCAACAATTCGCTTGTAATAGCTTGTTGACGTGTCTTGTTGTACAAAATAGTTAGCTCATTAATCAGTTCATTGGCGTTATCAGTAGCCACTTGCATAGCCACAACCCTTGCACCATGTTCAGATGCATTAGAATCCAATAAACAAGCATACATTTTAGTACGTAACGCCTTTGGCAATAGGGATTCCAAAATTTCAGCCTTGCTTGGTTCCACCAAGTAGTCGCCACACATTTTTTCGCCCTCTCCACTCGCTTCCAATGTGATAGGAAGGAATGTTTCAGTTGTCAATTTTTGAACAGCAGTATTCTTCATGTGGTGATAAATCACAATAACTTTATCATACTCTTTATTCAAAAATTTAGCCATTAGTTCGTTGGTAATTTCGCTAATGCCATCAAAAGAAGGATGATTAGCCAAATCGTTAGAGATATCAACGATTTTCACACCACTCATCTTTTGCGAAGCCTCTTTAACCTTTTTACCGATAGGGTAGAGGGTTACAGAAGTCTGAGCATCAGCCTCTCTTTTTATTACCGCATTCAACTCTTTTATGACGTTTGAATTGAAAGCTCCACAAAGGCTTGAATTAGAAGAAAAAACTACAATTGCCAAGTTCTTGACCTCTCTTACTGCCGAAAAATCGGATTGAAAATCAGATTCTGTGGCCAAAAAGTTGTTCAAGATCCCATTAAGACGACTTTGATACGGCGAAATATTTTCGATAGCCATTTGGGCCTTTTTCAATTTTGCCGAAGAAATCATCTTCATAGCTCCGGTAATCTTTTTTGTAGTATTTACCGAACCAATTCTTGCTTTTACTTCTTTTAATGATGCCATTTACTAAACATTAATTTTTTTAATAACAACTTCCGCTTCTTGTTTTAAGATGCCTTTGATGTTATCATCGATGATTCCTTTCTTTAATTGAGCAAGTACATCTTCTTTATGTAGATGTTCCAATCTTTCGATGAAATCTTTTTCAAATTCAGGAACCTTTTCAACCGGAATAACATTCAATAAACCTTGAGTACCACAATAGATTACCGCAATTTGATGTTCTACAGGGTATGGGGTATATTGAGGTTGTTTCAAAAGCTCAGTATTTCTGATACCTTTGTCGATTGTCATTTTGGTTACAGCATCCATATCTCCTCCGAATCGGGTGAAAGATTCCAATTCGCGGTATTGAGCTTGATCTGTTTTCAATGTTCCGGCAATAGACTTCATAGCTTTCACTTGAGCACTACCACCCACACGAGATACAGAGATACCCACGTTAATTGCAGGACGGATACCTGCGTTAAACATATTAGTTTCCAAGAATATTTGTCCGTCGGTAATTGAAATTACGTTGGTCGGAATATACGCAGAAACGTCTCCGGCTTGTGTCTCAATAATTGGAAGTGCAGTTAATGATCCACCACCTTTTACTCTTCCTTGCAAAGATTTAGGCAAGTCGTTCATTTGCGATGCCACATTGTCATTATTAATAATTTTTGCGGCACGTTCCAACAATCTTGAGTGAAGATAGAATACATCTCCAGGATAAGCCTCACGTCCTGATGGACGTTTCAAAATCAAAGATACCTCACGATATGCAACCGCTTGTTTTGATAGGTCATCATATACCACTAAAGCATGCTTCCCTTGGTCACGGAAATATTCTCCGATTGCAGCACCTGCAAATGGTGCAAAGTATTGCATAGCGGCAGGGTCAGATGCTGTTGCAGATACGATAATGGTGTAATCCATTGCACCATGCTCTTTCAATGTATTTACAATGTTAGCAACTGTTGAACCTTTTTGTCCCACAGCAACGTAGATACAATAAACAGGATTTCCGCTCTCGTAAGCCTCTTTTTGGTTTATGATTGTGTCAATTGCAATTGCAGTTTTTCCCGTTTGACGGTCTCCAATAATCAACTCACGTTGACCGCGACCGATAGGAATCATGGCGTCAATAGCTTTGATACCTGTTTGTAACGGTTGTTTTACCGGTTCACGAAAGATTACACCAGGTGCTTTTCTTTCCAAAGGCATCTCTATCAACTCTCCTTTAATTGGTCCTAAACCATCTATTGGGGCTCCAATTGAATTTACAACTCGTCCAACCATACCTTCTCCCGTCATGATGGAAGCGATACGACCGGTTCTTTTTACGGTGTCTCCCTCACTAATTTGGTCAGTTGGACCCAATAATACGGCTCCAACGTTATCCTCTTCCAAGTTCAAGACCACCGCATTAATGCCGTTTTCGAACTCTAATAGTTCTCCTGCTTCGGCATTTTGCAGACCGTACATGCGAACTACACCGTCACTAACTTGCAGTACGGTTCCTACTTCCTCGAATTTTACTTTCGTATCGAGTTCTTGTAGTTGCATTTTTAGCACGTCGGATACTTCACTTGCTTTTATTGCCATAATTGTTTCTTTTTAATTTACGAATACATAAAAGTTAAACATCTTTTGCGTTACTGTGCAATAACTTATCTTTTACCATTCTCAATTGACTTTTTATGCTTGCATCCAATTGGTAGGTCTCCACATTTAGTATAAAGCCTCCAATCAATTCCGGATCTACGCATTTTTCAAATTCAATGGTTCCGGTAGTTATACTCTTCACAGCATTTTTCATACGCTCTTCTTCTGCTTCTGTAATTGGTTGGGCAGAAGTAATCTTGCTTATTACAATGTTCTTTTCCTTGCGGTAAAGATCTTGATAAACAAGACTGATGCTTTGAAAGTATTCCTCTCGTTTATGCTCGACGACCAAATCCACAAAACGCTTGAATTCGGCACATACTTGGGTACCTGCAGCTGTGATAAGCAAAGCTTTTTTCTTATCTGCAGACAATGTAGGATTAGATAGTGCCTCATTTAGTTGCGGTACATCCATGAAACTGTTGGCAACTATTTTCATCTCGTTGTAAACAGTCTCCTCCTGCTTTTGCTCTTCTGCAAATTTATAAAGAGCTTTTGCATATCTTGCTGAAATTTTACCTGTAATCATCAGCTATTACGATTTTGCGATGTTAATTTCATCCAAAAGTTTTGTTATCATGTCATCTTGAGCTTTTGCATCTTTCAACTCGCCACGAATAATCTTTTCTGCAATTTTTACAGATAATTCTGCGACTTGAGAGCGAATCTCTTTGACGGCATTATCCTTCTCCAATTGGACGCTTTCGTTACCTCTTTCAATGATTTTTGCAGCCTCTATATTTGCTTGCGCTTGGGCTTCAGCAATCATTCGATTTTTTTGTTCAGATGCTTCTTTTAACATCTCCAATCGCTCATTTTTTGTCTCTGCCAATAGTTTTTCTCCTTCGGCTTTGATATTTGCTAATGCGGCATTTGCCTCATCTGCTTTTTTAAGCGATTCTTCGATGTAGTTTCCTCTCTCTTCAATCATACTGACGATTACCGGCCAGCCGAATTTCCCCAATATGAGTGCCAATATAGAGAAGCTAAGCACCATCCAAAACAATAGTCCAAAGTCCGGTGTTAATAAATCCATAGCTTCTTCTTTTTAGAGATTATTACATAAAGATAGCCAAAATTGCTACGATGATAGCCAACAATGCAGCTCCCTCGACCAATGCTGCTGCGATAATCATGTTTGTTCTGATATCTCCGGCTGCTTCTGGTTGACGACCAATTGCTTCCATTGCTGATCCACCAATACGTCCAATACCGATACCTGCACCAATTGCAGCTACACCTGCACCAATTGCAGCTCCTAATTTTGCGATTCCTGCTGCTGCAGCAGCTTCTAATAAAATGCTTAACATAGTCTTAAATTTTTTTAATGATTATTATTTACGTTTATTATTCTCTTTTATTTTGAATGATGTGGTTCAACTTGTGCTAAACCAATGAATATTGCTGATAGCATTGTAAATACGTAGGCTTGAATGAAACATACCAAGCACTCCAACAATGACATAAACACTACCAATAGAACGGAGAATACCGATACTGCTCCTCCTACTGCTGTTCCTAACGTCGATGAAAATACGAATATCAAACCTATTAGCACTAATACCATTACGTGTCCGGCAAACATATTCGCAAAGAGACGTATGCATAATGCAAACGGTTTTGTAAAGATTCCTATCAACTCAATAAATGGCATGATTGGAATCGGAACTTTCAACCAAGCCGGTACTTCAGGCCAAAATATCTCTTTCCAATACTCTTTGGTTCCGAATATATTTGTTAACAAGAATGTTATTACTGCTAATACCAACGTAATTGCTATATTTCCTGTCAAATTGGCTCCTCCCGGAAATATCGGTATGATTCCTAATAAGTTGTTTAAGAATATAAAGAAAAACGCTGTCAGTAAGTAGGACGAGAATTTCTTATAGTTCTTTCCAATACTTGGCTTAATGATATCATCATGAAGCGATATTATCAGTGGTTCCAATAATGCTTGTAATCCTGTTGGACGTGTACGATTGTTCTTCTTGTACTTGTTCGCAATTGACAAGAATATGGCTAATAGGAGAGCGCAACTCATTAATAGTGAAAGTACATTCTTGGTTATCGAGATATCCAATGGTCGTTCGCCTGTACTCACTTCTATTATTTTTCCTGCGTTTGGTTCTCCTTCTTCTGCAATTCTATATCCATTGTACTCCGTGTAATGGCCCTCATGACCCAACTTGGAGGAGCAAAATAGATCCCAACCGTTTTGACCCTTAACGATGCATAACAATGGTATCGATATATGGTGCCCATCTATCGTTGTTATATGCCAATCATAAGCATCGCTAATATGTCCGAATATTAACTTTTTCATATCTACTTCCTCCTTCTCTTGCTTTTCCGGAGTTAATCCCTCGCTCGCAAAAGTTGGCAAAGAGAATGATACGAACAATGCTAATATTGTCGCAACAAGTTTTGCTTTTGTGATTTTGAATTGACTCATTTTTTTAATTCTTTGTTGATGTTTATTGAAATTATGACTTCCAATATCGTATAGGCTACATAGAATAGAGATAAAGCGAGTAGGAATGATACCATATTCTCTTTTATGAACACTACATACAATACGCATAGTAAAATTGTAATAAATAACTTTATTGCCTTACTAAGCATAAATGCCATTTGAAACTTTTGATGTCCCATTTGCATAGCTTTGTTCAAAATAGGTATAGTTAACACTCCTATCACGATGAAATATAGTGGTATTGCTGTGTAAAGTGGAAAATAGTATTGGGGAAACCATGTATAGACTCCTGCTCCAATCATTCCTAAAATGGATATTCCTAACACCAATAACAAACAATTTTTCATCAATGAATTCATCTTCCTACTCTTCTATAATATTTTCTACGCAAACATATATAGTATCTTCTTTTACCTCAGCAAAGCCACCATCTATTTTGATTGTTGTGGTTGCACCTTCCATTGTGTAGGAGAGTTCACCATTAAGCAATGATGATATTAAGGCGGCATGACGAGGAAGAACCGTGAATCGTCCTCCTCCGCCAGGTAAATTCACAGAATCCACTTCTCCTGAAAATACCAATTTGTCCGGTGATATGATTTCTAATTTCATACGATATAAATTTTGCTGTATAATAATCTTGCTTATGCCTGATTATTGTCCAGCTTGAGACATCAATTTCTTTCCTTTCTCTATTGCATCATCAATAGTTCCAACATTCAAGAATGCTTGTTCCGGAAGATTATCAACTTCTCCATTGATAATCATGTTGAAACCTCGAATAGTCTCTTCGATTGGAACCATTACTCCCGGAAGTCCTGTAAATTGTGATGCTACGTGGAATGGTTGTGATAAGAATCTTTGGATACGGCGAGCACGTGCTACCACCAATTTATCATCTTCGGACAACTCTTCCATACCCAAGATTGCAATGATGTCTTGCAACTCTTTGTATTTTTGTAGTATTTGTTTCACATTTTGAGCACATTCATAGTGAGCTGTACCAATTACATTTGGATCTAGAATTCGAGATGTTGAATCTAATGGATCCACTGCCGGATAGATACCTAACTCTGCAATCTTACGACTCAACACGGTTGTTGCATCCAAGTGAGAGAATGTTGTTGCCGGTGCTGGGTCTGTTAAGTCGTCCGCAGGTACATATACAGCCTCTACTGCTGTAATGGAACCATGTTTTGTTGATGTAATACGCTCTTGCATTTGTCCCATCTCTGTTGCCAATGTAGGTTGGTATCCTACCGCAGATGGCATACGACCCAACAATGCGGATACCTCAGAACCTGCTTGGGTGAAACGGAAGATGTTATCAACGAAGAACAAAATATCTTTTCCTCCTTGTCCGGAGTCGCGGAACGTCTCTGCTACTGTCAATCCGGATAATGCTACGGAAGAACGTGCTCCAGGTGGTTCATTCATCTGTCCATAAACCAATGTCGCTTGTGATTTTGCTAGTTCGTTGTAGTCGATCTTGCTCAAATCCCAATCTCCTTTTTCCATTGATTCCTTGAATGCATCTCCATAACGTACAATGTTGGATTCTATCATCTCTCGTAATAAGTCGTTACCCTCACGAGTACGTTCTCCAACTCCTGCAAATACTGAGTACCCATTGTATCCCTTTGCAATGTTGTTAATCAACTCCATGATCAACACCGTTTTTCCTACTCCGGCACCTCCGAACAAACCAATTTTTCCTCCTTTTAAGTAAGGAACCAAAAGGTCGATTACCTTGATACCCGTGAACAAAATCTCTTTGGATGTTGCTAACTCATCGAATTTCGGAGCTGGACGGTGAATAGGAGATACATCTGTTCTGTCGAATGTCTTCATTCCATCGATAGGTTCTCCTACGACATTTAACATCCGTCCTTTAATTTGTTCTCCACTTGGTACTGAAATTGCTTGTCCCAATGATACTACCTTCATACCTCTTCTTAGTCCGTCGGTAGAGTCCATCGCAATTGTTCGAATGGAATTTTCTCCGATGTGTTGTTGACACTCGATAATCAATTTACTCTGTCCAGGACGCTCTATCTCTAGCGCATCGTGAATCTGTGGTAGAGACTCTCCCGTCTCTGGAAAACTTACGTCCACTACAGGCCCGATAACCTGAATGACTTCACCAATTACTTCTGCCATTTCTTTAGCTGTTTTTTATGGTATTAATATTTCTTTCAATTTTTTTTCTCTTACTTGTTTTTACTCTAATTGAGTGGCAGTCTTCCCCAAACAAGTTATTTGCAAATATAAGTTTTTTTTTATGCGATTAAAATTTTAAGTTAATTTTTTTTTGAAAATAATTTAATTTTTAAACTTCGTTAAAATGTTTTTGCTTTTAAAGTTTTTTAATTTTTTTTAATTGTCTTGATTTCTAATTGGTTGTAATTCATTGCTTTATTTATTGCTAATGGGGCGGATTTTATCCGTTCGTTGTGATTCTTTGTTTTATATTTTTTTTGAAAGTTTCCTCGTTTTAATCTTTTTTATGTTATATATATTTTTCTCTTTTTTCTGTTGTTCGACATGTTTTCGTTTATTTACCACTTTAATCGTTTGAGTAGATTAAATTTAAAATCGAAGATAAGGATGGTCTTTTTGCTTAATTCTACGATGTAGTAACTTCTTTTTTTTGAAATTCGGATTATTTCATCATCAATCCTGTTCCTTTGTATGTAGTCTGTTATTTTCTTTGGAATAAATTTTGTGGATAGTTCTTCTCGGAGGCACTCGACTTCTTTCCAATTTCCATTTTCTTCAAATGATATATTGCATCCGTTATCTAAGGCTACTGAGTAGGAGAGGATTCGATAATTGTTTTTTTCTATATGGGTGATTAGCACTTTATTTTCCGGGTAATATTGCAATAAAAAGTTTTGCGCTTTGGATGGTAGTTGTGTGAAGTCTGTTTTTATAATCTCTCTGGCTTTGATGGGTGTTAGAAGCAAGATAAGTAGTATGGGAATAAGTTTTTTCATGAGGAATAGTGTTATGTCTCCTCATAGAACAAATCTAATTTGTTTTCAGTTTGTTTTTTTTTTTAATAATACAAGGTTTCTATAATTTTTTATTCTTGCTCTCTCTTTTTGCATTGTTCGCATTGTCCGTATAGGGCGAGGGTATAGTGTGAGGTGGTGAAATTCCAGATGTGTTTATTTTGAATAATTCTACGGATATTGGGGTCGGAAAACTTTTTAATTTTCCCACACGTATTGCAAATCATGTAATGAAGGTTGCTGTTTAAAGACTTTTCATACATGGTTCGATTTCCTCCTAATTGTAGTCGGGTAACCAATCCGCAATCTTCAAGAATCTCAATGTTGTTATATAAAGTGGCTTTGCTAATGGAAAATTCTGCTATCATCAATGTATGCAGGGTTTCGATATCAAAGGGACCTTTGTATCCATAAATAAACTCTAAGATAGAATAGCGTTCAGGAGTCTTTCTCATCTTGTTTTTGGTGAGATAGTCTGTTAGAATTTGTGCTGCATGTTTTTTTATCTTTTCATTGTTTTCCATTCTTTTGTTATCTTTGAATCATTCGCAAATTTACTATTTTTTTTATTTCTTGAAACTAAATAGAGATTTAAATGGGGTTATGTATAAATTTTATTTTGAGAATATTTGACTACTTAGTGGAATATTTCTTAAATTTGCATGATTTATAAGAAAATAGATTTTTTACAAAAATAGTTAACGATGAATATTTCGTATAATTGGTTAAAAAAGTACATTGCTTTGGATTTAGAGCCAGAGGCAGTTTCAAAGATTTTGACATCCATTGGTTTGGAAGTGGGTGGCGTAGAAGAGGTTGAAACCATTAAGGGTGGCTTGCAAGGGTTGGTTGTTGGTGCTGTTGTTGAAGCAGAAGATCATCCAAATTCAGATCACCTTCATGTTGCAAAAGTTGACGTAGGCAGTGGTGAGTTATTGCAAATTGTTTGCGGTGCTCCTAATTGTCGTGCGGGAATTAAGACCATCGTGGCTACTATTGGTACTAAATTATATGATGGAGATGAATCGTTTACCATTAAACGTTCTAAGTTGAGAGGGGTTGAGTCTTGTGGTATGTTGTGTGCCGAAGATGAAATCGGAGTGGGAGCAAGTCATGATGGAATTATTGAATTGCCTGCTGATGCTGTTGTAGGGACATTAGCGAAAGATTATTACAAGGTGGAGAGTGATTATTTGTTTGAGGTGGATATCACACCTAATCGTATTGATGCTGCTTCTCACTTCGGTGTTGCACGTGACTTAGCTGCTTATTTCTCTTTACGTGGAGGAGAGTATCCTTTGATTAAACCGAATGTCTCTTCCTTTAAAGTGGATAATAACAGCACTCCTGTAAAGGTTACAATTGAAAATGTGGATGCGTGTCCTCGTTATTCAGGTGTTACGATTTCCGGTGTCTCTGTTCATGAGTCTCCGGATTGGTTGAAGAACGCTTTGCGTACAATTGGAGTTCGTCCGATTAACAATGTTGTGGATGTTACCAATTATGTTCTTCATGCTATGGGACAACCTTTACATGCTTTTGATTTAGATAAAGTCAGTGGTAATCACATTATTGTTAAAAATCTGCCAGAGGGAACAAAGTTTACAACTTTAGATGGGGTTGAACGTACTTTAAGTGCTGATGATTTGATGATTTGCGATGAAAAGGGTGGTGCTTGTATCGCAGGTGTATTTGGAGGCTTGAATTCGGGTGTTACGGAGCAAACTACAACGGTTTTTTTGGAGAGTGCCTATTTTAACCCTGTTTCTGTTCGTAAAACAGCGCGTCGTCATGGCTTGAATACAGATGCTTCTTTCCGTTACGAGCGTGGTTGTGATCCTAATAATACTTTGTTTATTCTTCAATTTGCCTCTCTTTTAATTAAGGAAGTGGCTGGAGGAACTGTTTCGTCCGAAGTTTTTGATAATTATCCGGTTGCAGTAGAACCGTTTAAGGTTGATTTGTCTTTCTCTAAAATCAATTCTTTAATAGGAAAAGAGATTGCCCCGTCAGAGGTGTTGACAATTTTAAAAGGTTTAGAGATTGATGTGTTGAAGCAAGAAGGAGACCTCTTATCATTGTCTGTCCCTTCTTATCGTGTAGATGTGCAACGTGATGTTGATGTTATTGAGGATATTTTGAGGATTTATGGGTATGATAATGTGGAGGCCGGATCTTCTTTAAAATCTTCTATTGCTTACTCTGTTAATCCTAATAGTGTAAAATTGCAAGAATTAGCTTCTAATCATTTGTCAGGAGCCGGATTTCATGAAATATTGAACAATTCTTTGACAAAGGTTTCTTATTATGCGGAGGGTAAAGCTTTCCCTGCTGCCTCTGCTGTGAATATAATGAATCCGTTGAGTGCTGATTTGGGTTGCTTGAGACAGACTTTATTGTTTGGCGGTTTAGAGAGTATTGCGTATAATGCGAATAGAAAAAGTGCCGACTTAAAGTTCTATGAGTTTGGAAATTGTTATCGTTTTGATGCAGAAAAGGAATCTACGGATGAAAATCCTTTGAAACCTTACTCGGAGGATTATCATTTGGCTTTGTGGATTACCGGTAATAAATCTGCTGCTAATTGGAGTGTTTCGCAAGAAAAATCAAGTTTTTACCAGTTGAGAGCATACGTGGATAATGTTTTGACTAAGTTAGGCGTTAATTTAGAGGCTTTGGTTGTAGAGCCTTATTCTGATGATTTGTTGGAAGATGGTCTTCGTTATGTTTCTCGTAGAGGAAAAGTTTTGGCAACTATTGGTATTGTCTCAAGAGGATTGCAGAAAAAGTTTGGTATTGATAATCAAATCTATTTCGCAGATATTGTTTGGACTGACATGTTGAAAGAATTGAAGGGACATAAGGTTTCTTATTCAGAGATCTCTAAGTATCCTGAAGTGAAACGTGATTTGGCATTGTTGATTGATAAGGGTGTTTCTTTTGCAGACATCGTAAAGGTTGCGAAAGAGACAGAACGTAAGTTGTTGAAAGATGTCTATTTGTTTGATGTTTATGAAGGTGCTAATTTATTAGTAGGAAAGAAATCTTATGCAGTAAGTTTTATCCTTCAAGATGAAAATAAAACTTTAACTGATGTTCAGATTGATGCAATTATGAACAAGTTGATTAAAAACTTTGACGAAAAGTTGGATGCGAAGATTCGTTAATTTCAAATGGTGAATTTATAGAACTCACCTAATATAAATAAAATGCGTCAATGAGAGGTAAAACTCTGCGTTGACGCATTTTTTGCTTGTTGAATTATTTCAAGTTTCAGGGACTAAATAAGCATTGTTAGTTGAATTCTTTTTCGTGCAATATCTACCTCCAATACCTTAACGTTGACATGTTGGTGTAGGGACACCACTTCTGACGGACTATTGATGAAGTGGTCTGCCATCTGTGATATATGTACCAAGCCATTCTCCTTTACTCCAATATCTACAAATGCTCCAAAATTGGTTACATTGGTAACGATGCCGGGATAGGTTACGCCTATTTTTACATCCTCAATGGTTCTGATGGTTGGGTCGAATTCAAATACTTTAATTGCTTTTCGTCTGTCAAGTCCGGGTTTATCCAACTCTTCCATAATGTCTTTTAAGGTTGGAAGTCCTATCGTTTCTGTAATATACTTTTCGGGAGCAATCTTTTTCCGTAGCTCTTTGTTGGAAATTAGTTCCTCAATATTACTTCCTAAATCTTTAGCCATTTTCTTGACAATCCCATAACTTTCCGGATGTACAGCTGTGTTGTCTAAAGGGTTATTCCCGTTGCTTATTCGCAAGAAACCGGCGCATTGTTCGTATGCTTTTGAACCTAATCGAGGTACTTTTTTTAACTCCTCTCTATTATTAAATGCTCCGTTTTCGGCTCTGTAATCAACAATGTTTTGAGCCAGCTGGGGTCCTAATCCGGATATGTATGTAAGCAAGTGTTTGCTGGCTGTATTAAGGTTGACTCCCACTAAGTTTACGCAATTAACCACAGTTTGGTCTAAAGAGCGTTTCAATTTGCTTTGATCGACATCGTGTTGATATTGCCCGACACCTATTGACTTTGCATCAATTTTCACCAATTCAGCTAAAGGATCCATCAGTCTGCGGCCAATAGAAACTGCTCCACGAACGGTAACGTCATAGTTGGGAAACTCTTCTCTTGCAATTGGGGACGCTGAGTAGATAGAAGCACCGTTTTCACTTACTACAAATACTTGCACTTTACGGTCGAAACGGATGCTTTGGATAAACTGTTCGGTTTCTCGGCTGGCAGTTCCGTTCCCAATTGATATTGCTTCGATTTGATACGTTTCAACCAAATGAGAGATCTTAGACATGGCTTTTGTCCGTTCATTTTGTGGAGGGTGAGGGTAGATGGTCTCGTTGTGCAAGAGATTCCCTTGTGCATCCAAACAAACTACCTTACAGCCTGTTCTATAACCCGGATCAATTGCAAGCACCCTTTTTTCACCCAGAGGTGATGCCATCAACAATTGTTTTAAATTTTCTGCAAATACCTTAATGGCCTCTTCATCTGCTTTTTCTTTGCTGCTTGTAGTAAACTCACTCTCCATTGAGGGCTTTATCAGGCGTTTGTATCCATCTTTTACAGCCTCATGGACGATTTTAGATGATTCCGTTTGTCCTTTTATGAATAGTGGATAAATACGATCTAAATTCCGTTCATCATCTGAAGATATAGATACTCGCAAGTAACCTTCGTTTTCACCTCTTCTCATTGCTAATAGTCGGTGTGAACTACATCTTTTCAGCGGCTCTGATAATTCAAAATAGTCTTTAAACTTTTCGCCCTCTTTTTCCTTTCCTTTAACAACTTTGGATGTTATGATGGCGTCTCTGTTGTAGTTTTGTCTGATCCGTTCACGAGCAATTTCGTTTTCACTAACCCATTCGGCGATAATTTCAGATGCTCCTTGTAGCGCATCTTCCACATCTTTAACATCACCTTTTACAAAGGCGAGAGCTTTGCTCTCCGGATCTTTTTCGTTTTGTTTGAAAATGATTTGTGCTAGTGGCTCTAATCCTTTCTCTCTTGCTATTTCAGCTTTGGTGCGACGTTTGGGTTTGAATGGCAAGTAGATATCTTCCAACTCAATTAAATTGCTACAATCACTAATTTTTTTGCTTAGAGTCTCATTTAATTTCCCTTGTTCTTCAATACTTTTTAGTACTGCTTGTTTCCTTTTTTCTAACTCTGTCAGTTTTTCATATTGTAGTTGAATCTCTTGAATTTGAACCTCATTCAACTCTCCGGTTCGCTCTTTTCTATACCGACTGATAAAAGGGATGGTTGCTCCTTCGGCTAATAGTTTTAGCGTATTGCCAACTTGGTATTCTTGTAAATTTAGATTCTTTGCTATAATTGAATTATATGTCATATTGATAATTTTTGTTTAAGCAAAGGTAGTAAATTTATTTTGTCTTTGTCGGATTGTTTCTCTCTATTTTATATTCTATAAATACAGGCGATAAAGTATCCCACCTTATCGCCTGCCAAAAGTCTGTATATAATATGTCTAATATAAAAATCTAGAGCTCAATTTCATTCGTTTGATTTTATTTTATTAGAGGACTATCTATGATTACATATCCTCCATCTACTGCCTGAAACCATGTGTCTGCTCCAAACCAATATAGTCTTTGATTTACGATTACACGTTTGCTTCCTTGTGGTAATTCTGCGATAAAGTTAGTGTCATCGTAGATAACTTCAGGAGCGTCAACAATGATAAATTGCTTTCCGTGAGGCATAAACCATGTGTTTTCTCCGTAGTAGTAAGTTGCACCGTTAATTGATATGATTTCACAACTAAAAGGAAGTGCATTCAATATAACTGCTTGATTACTGCTTATTGGTCTGTCAATGATCACGTATTGTGTATTTTTCCTTGCAAACCATACTCCATCACTATACCAGTAAGGTGTGCTTCCAATGTACACTTGAACGCAAGTGAATGGTAATGTTGCAAAGGTCAAGAGAGGACGAGCAATCAATTCGTAGCCTAATTTTGCATGCCATAAGTAGAACAATCCGTTGTGTACATAGTAGCGGTGTTTACCATGATTGAAGAAACGTGCATGTTCGTGAATTCTATCGTAGTATTTATGTCCGCCATGTATATGTAGTTTCGGAGCCGGTCCATGGTGGTGAATAACAGGACGTGGTGCCGGTTTGTAGTTGTGAGGGTGTGATTCTACCTTCCCCGGTTTTCCTACTTTAACCATAGAAGAGGATACTTTTCCTTTCTTTTCCACTTTTGCTGCATTTGCTCTTGCACGATTGTCGCTGTTTTTTACTGCCAAGTTTGTGCTTGTTTTTCCTGTACTTCTTGTGTTAACTTGGCTCCTTGTAGATTCTACTTTTTTTGCAGAACTATTGCCGGAAGATCTTGTAGAGCTATTAGTTGCTGAACTTTGTCTTACGCTGCTGTTTCCGCTTGTTGTAGAACGAACAGAGGATGAACTTCTTGTTCCGCTTGTATTATTAACACTTGAGCGAGAAGTTGAGTTGTTAACCGTAGAGCGTGTGCTATTGCCGGTAGTACCGGAGCGAACAGCAGAGCTGTTGTTGGTTGTAGAACGTGATGTTACTGCTGATGAGCGTGTTACGCTGCTATTGTTGGTGGTGCGTGCTGCACTATTTACAGATGAGCGTGTTGTGCTGCTTGTTGCAGGACGTGCTGTGGAACGTGTGTTGCTTGTGCTACTATTGAATGAAGAGCGAGAACTTACTCCAGAATTGGAAGAACGTGTTGCTTGACTCTTTGGGGCAGAACTACTTCTGCTTACAGAAGATGAACTTCTTGCGCTACTTGAACTCCGAGCTTCTGTTCTTGCTCCTCTACTATCATTCCCACTACTTCTTTGTGCTGTTGCCGGAATGCAAACTACCGCTATCGCGATTAGAATTGCTATAATCTTATTTGTTTTCATGTCCGTAATATTTTAATCGTTATACATCTTCTTCTTGCTAATTTAAGTTCAAAATTTATGCCAAATATTATCGTTTATTCCGCTTTTATGCTCGTTTTATCATGAATTGCCTTTATTTGATGACTATTTGTCTCTTTTTGTCGACCAAATCATTTTGTACGACTCTCTTCTTGCTCTTTTTTAGGCTATTTCTCTATTATCCACATAGAGTATATAGATCTTTTCTTGGATTGATAATCATAACCGGAACCGGAGATTTCTTTATTACCGTAAGCTCTTTGGGTCCAAATAGTATGTCGTCAATCCCATAATCTCGTGAAGAACTGATTAATATCATGTCAGCATTCAATTCATTGGCTTTTTTTGCTGCTTCTATCTCTACTTTAAAACTATCTTTTTTTGCTTCAACTATTTGATGATTTATTCCAAATTTTTCTAATAGCGTTTTGATAGACTCTGTATTATTACGAGCTCTACTTCCATAGTCATTAGCCGGCATAAGTAAAATCTCTGCTTTTAAGAAACGCCCCATACCGCTACAGAATATTCCTTTTTCTTTCTCTTCAACCAAAAATCCAACGGGTACTAATACACGGTTAATCTCTATTTTATGATTGCTTTGTATTATATAATATGGTATGCGTAGTTCTCTACACATTTTCAAAAGTGTTTTAGGTTTATTGAACGGTTTTTCTTGGCATTGTTCAAAAATTAAGACCCCACCTTCATTTTCTTCTATAAAGTCGGAAAGTTCTTCTTCGTGTATCACAACATATTCAATCCTCTTATCAACTTGCTCTTGATTAGTATTGCTCCATTCCTTAAATTTTCTTTCGTAGGTAGCTGCTTCCGGCGACTGGCCGGTGAGGAGACCTAAAAAGGCAATCTCTTTATCGTGAGCCTGAGATAATATTCGTGCTAATTCAAATCCTTTTTCGGGAAAATGGTTGGGGTGTGCAACTACAAAAATTAGTTCTTTGGGTAATTCTTTATTTGATTTTACTATTTGTTCCATTCTATTTTTTACTTTTAAAGAAGCTTTTTTAGAGCTTTTTATAGTTCGCAAATGTTTGTTGTTAGTTCTGTATAATGAATTTTATTCAGGTTTAGCTTACAAAAAGCTTCGCATCCGTTGAATAAAAAAAATTAAATTATTATTGTCCCGTTATTTAGATGGTAACATTAAGACAAAGTTACAAAATTTTCTTATTGTTGCAAGTTGCCAAGCCAATTTACCACACGGTAAATCCAAAAATATAAGAAGTTGTTTAAATTTTATTTCGAGCATATTTGAGAGAGATTTTTAAATCTATTTTTAATCTTCTTTTGCAGAAAATAGTGGACTATTATCAAAAAAGGAGAATAAAAATAGGTTTAAGGTGAGTTCTATAAATTCACCGTTTAAAATTTAAAAAGTGTAAATCGAAGATTGATAAACTTTTCGGTACTTTTTGATTTATTTTGGCAAATTGCTGCTTGTCAGTCGGTCACAGTGCTTGCACTGCTTCCTTTTTTCGCACAGTAATTTACTCGAAATAAATTCAAAAATTCCTCGAGATGAATTTATAGAACCCACCTAAAAGAATCTCAAAGATGCCGAAAACAAGAGAGTGAAACTCTAAATTTTTTTTTTTAAATAAAATTTAAACAGCTTCTAAAGATGTTACTTGTTTTTGTTTCACTTTCGTGGGTGATAAAATCCGTATGGCTAAAACTTATCATTATGATCCTCTGCATAAGAGTAAAGCCTTGATGAGAGTGCTCGTTGTTGATGGACGTGGTCGCGAACTTCAGGTGCGTAAGAGCTTCCGTTCCTTTTCATCTGCACTTTAAATTTCTGCATAATTTTCTTGCTTAATTTAAATTAAATATTATCTTTGCCTAAGGTAATCTTTAAAATTAGGTAAAGTAGTTTTTAAAAAGTATTCTAAAGGGTTTGAATTTTCAAGAATACAATTCCTAATTGTATAAGGGTTACCGTAAGTAAAATACAAATTGATAGAATTATGGTAAAGCGCATCATTCCTTCATCAGAATTAATCATTAATGCTGATGGTTCAGTTTTTCATTTGCATTTGCGTCCGGAGCAATTGGCAGATATTGTTGTGTTGGTGGGAGATCCTGCTCGTG
Organism: Bacteroidales bacterium; assembly: GCA_015061185.1. Classification (GTDB taxonomy): domain Bacteria; phylum Bacteroidota; class Bacteroidia; order Bacteroidales; family Paludibacteraceae; genus UBA1181. The sequence continues at coordinate 70,121 of SUWZ01000004.1, read as the reverse complement.
TCGATTTGGTGGCTTCCTTCTTTGATAAGATTGAAGTGGATGTTTGGAGTAGGGAGTTTCATACTATCACGGGTGTTTGTCATGGCAAAAGGGTTTCGTGTGTCTCTCATGGTATCGGAACAGATAATATTGACATCGTTTTAACGGAACTGGATGCTTTGAAAAATATTGATTTTACTACGCGACAGGTTAAATCTAATTTTACTCAACTTACTTTGGTTCGTATTGGTACTTCCGGTGGTTTGCAACCTTTCTGTCCGGTTGGGTCTAATGTCGTTTCGTGTCGTTCTATTGGGTTTGATGGGTTGTTGAATTTTTATAGTGTTCCGGAAGGAACCATCGATTTGGATTTTGAAAGGGCTTTTTGTGAGCATGTTGGTTGGGGTGAGCGTTTGGCTTCGCCTTATGTGGTTTCAGCTGATGAGGGATTGGTTGAAAAGATTGGTAAAGACATGGTTAGGGGTGTTACTATTTCTGCTCCCGGATTTTATGGTCCGCAAGGACGATATGTTCGTTTGCCTCTTGCTTTCCCTTCGATGAATGAGAAAATTGGCTCGTTTGAGTATATGGGTGAAAAAATTACCAACTTTGAAATGGAGAGTTCTGCTCTTGCAGGATTGGCTAAATTGTTAGGTCATAAAGCGGTTACAATTTGTAATATTATTGCAGGGCGTGTGGATAAGAGCATGAATACAGAGTATAAAGGGGGTATGGAACAATTGATTAGAATAGTTTTAGAAAGATTGACAAATGATTGATACCAGTTTATTAAATATTATTCCGGATCGTGCAAAGTTAATTGTGGGAGTCAGTGGTGGAGCAGATTCTGTAGCCTTGCTACATCTCTTGGTTGAAGGGGGAATGAATTGTGTTGTGGCTCATTGTAATTTCCACCTGAGAGGGGCTGAGTCTGATCGAGATGCTTTGTTTGTCAAAAATTTGGCTAAAGAATATGAATTGCCTTATTATCAAGTGGATTTTAAGACTGAAGAGTATGCCCAATTAAGACATCTGTCGATAGAGATGGCTGCGCGCGAATTGCGTTATGATTGGTTTAAAGAGTTAATCTCTCGCGAGAAAGCTGATTATGTTGCCGTGGCTCATCATGCAGATGATCTGGTGGAGACTTTTTTGATTAATCTTTCCCGTGGAACCGGATTGCACGGGCTGACCGGCATGAAGGAAATAAATGGGAAGGTGGTTAGACCATTGCTCTCTGTTTGGCGCGAAGAGATTAAAAGTTATGTCCGAAAAAATAGATTGTCGTATGTAGAAGATTCTTCTAATGCCATTCCTTTCTGTGCCAGAAATAAATTTAGGAACGATATTATTCCGGGAATTGAAGAGACCTTCCCTTACTTTAAAAAGAGTTTGTTCTCTACCATTCATAATTTAAGAGAGGCAGAGGTGTTTATGGAGTCTCAAATCAACTCTTTGGCTCTATTGGAAAAAATAGATAGTGAAAGTTATAAGATCTCAAAAGAGCGTGTGAAGGAACTTTATTCGCCTGTTTTTGCCCTTTATGAAAGTTTAAGTTCTTTTGGATTTTCTTATGGGGTGGTAGCCGATGCTGTTATGGGGGTGGATAAACCTTCCGGTAAGGCTTTCTTGTCTAAGGATGCTAAGTTTATTTTGAGAAGTGAGCGTGGCTATTGGATTTTAACTAAAAATATAGAAAATTCAAGCGCAGAGTATTCTATTACTAAAAAGGAAGATTGGGATAAGTTGCCTATTTCTTTAGCAGTTAGGGAATATGATATTTCGGAATTTCATTTGATTAAGGATAAAAATATCTGTTATCTTGATGCTGAAAAGGTTTCCTATCCTTTCTCTGTGCGTCATTGGAAAATGGGCGATTTCTTTGTTCCTTTCGGAATGACCGGTAAAAAGAAGTTAAGTGATTATTTTATTGATAACTCTTTTTCTGAAGATCAGAAGAGATCTACATTGATATTGACCAATGATGATAATATAGTGTGGATATTAGGAGAGAGAGCTGACAATCGTTTTCGTATAGATGAAAATACGAAATTGATTTTAGAATTGAAATATGTAAAGTAGAGAAGGGTAGTGCTAAAAAGAAAAGGGGGCTCGGTATATGCCAAGTCCCCTTTCTTAATTTCAATTCGATTTATTTTATGACAATTTCTATAACTTTATTTACAGAAGTTGCCTTATGCCAATTCTTCGTTTATAAATCTCTTCAGACAAGTATCAGGCTTGCTCTTTTAAGATTACATCGTGTGCTCCTCCTTCTATGATAGAGGTAGAAGAAACCATGGTGATTTTTGCATTCTTTTGAAGTTGAGGTATTGTTATAGAGCCACAACTACACATGGTTGAGATGATTTTTCCTAAAGTTACATTTAAGTTATCTTTCATCTTCCCTGCGTAGGGTACATAACTGTCCACTCCTTCTTCAAACTTCATGCCGGCTTTTCCTCCCATATCATAACGTTGCCAGTTTTTTGCACGGTTAGAACCCTCGCCCCAATACTCCTTGACAATGCGATTTCCAATTGTCAATTTCTTTGTTGGAGATTCGTCAAATCGTGCAAAGTAGCGTCCCATCATCAAGAAGTCTGCTCCCATGGCTAATGCTAAAACCATGTGATAATCATGAACCAAACCTCCATCACTGCAAATAGGAATATACTCTCCGGTCTTTTCAAAATGCTCGTCGCGTGCCTTTGCTACATCAAGTAGAGCAGTTGCTTGTCCGCGACCAATACCTTTTTGTTCGCGAGTGATACAAATAGAGCCTCCGCCGATACCCACTTTAATAAAGTCTGCTCCGGCTGCAACCAAATAATCAAATCCCTCTTTGTCAACTATGTTTCCTGCTCCAACCTTTACTTTATCTCCATATTTTTCCTTAATCCAAGACAAGGTATCTTTTTGCCATTCAGAAAACCCATCGGAAGAGTCTATGCATAGCACATCAACACCGGCTTCAACCAATGCAGGAACGCGCTCCATGTAATCGCGTGAGTTTATGCCGGCTCCAACCAATAATTTCTTGTCGGCATCAGACAATTCGTTAGGATTGTCGTGGTGGCTGTCATAGTCTTTTCTGAATACAAAGTATTGTAGATTCCCTGCGTCATCAATTATAGGAAGAGTATTTAATTTATTTTCCCAAATAATTGTGTTGGCTTGTGAAAGAGTGATTCCCAATTTTCCAACTGTTAATTTTTCAAATGGAGTCATAAACTCTTTTACCGGCGCATTATGATCTACTTTGTCGATGCGATAATCTCTGCTTGTCAATAGACCTTTTAATTTTCCATTCGGCTTACCATCTTCTGTTACTCCTATGGTAGAATGCCCTGTTTCGCGAATCAACGCAATAGCTTCTCCTAACGGTGTATCCGGGGTTACATTGGAATCACTAATCACAAAACCAGCTTTGAAATTCTTTACTTTTCTAACCATTTCTGCTTGTGATTCAATCGGTTGCGAACCGAAGATGAAAGATAAACCACCATTTCTGGCTAACTCAATGGCTAAACCCGAATCGGAAACCGATTGCATAATTGCTGATACAAACGGAATGTTTAATTGAATGGCAGACTCTTCCCCTTTTTTATATTTTACCAATGGTGTACGTAACGATACATTGGAAGGAATACACTCTTTAGTAGTTAATCCGGGAATTAACAAATATTCTCCGAAAGTCTTTGAAACGTCATTAATAATTTTAGCCATAAGTATATTGTTTTTTTTATTTATTGCGAATATCTGTTTTTGAGGTGTACCTCTAAAATTGTGCAAATTTATAAAATATTTCTTAAATTAGGAGTAAATAATTGTTGAATTTTAGAAAAGTGTGAGTAAGAAATTATTTGTTTTGCTGTTAAATTATTGTTAATTTTAGTTTGTTTTAATAAAAAATAAATTAACTTTACAAAATGGTAGGAGACGTTAACGTCTGAAGTAGAACTAAATTTTGTAGATTATGAATAGTATGGTTGTTTTGAATCGGAATTTCATTAAGAAATATTGCTGGTTCATATTATTTTTTGTATTCCCATTGTTGTTGTCTGCTCAGTGTCCGGTGTTAATTGGTGGTTCTGATTTTGAGGATATTGGTAGTAGTGATACTTTGTGGAATGGGACTTTTAGTTTAACCAAACAAAAAGGTCCTACCGGAAATTCTTTTTTATCGGATTTTCCTCATGCAGATTCTGCTCAAATGTTTTATGAAGATCTGGCGTTATATGCTATAACTTCTAATCCCCATTTGCTTGATTCCACCTATATCGACATTGATAAAAATATGTGTGTGATAAAGACAAAGTACGATGATGTGAAAAATGCTATGTTTAAGTATCGTATTAATGGATTGCAACCGGGAACTGCCTTCAATATTAAAATGAAAATTTATAATGTAATTGATCCCAATAAATCTTCGTGTTCATTTTTAGAGTGGCAGTCTGGAATTAGACTTGTTTCAAAAATTGATCAATATGGAAATGTTCCAGAAAATTCGATTAGTGAATCTATTAAATTAGGAGCTCCGGGTTCTGATTTTATAGATGTTAATTTATCTGGTACTTTACCTGCTACGGATAATTATTTGGAATTTTCAATTTTGCCCGACTATAACTTATCCAAATGTGCTGCGTTTGGTATCACTGATATTGAAGTCTATGGTTGTTATAAACCAAAAGTAAAATCAACCATGGGGTCTGATCTTTGTCAAGGGGAACAAAACTTATTTTATTTAGATCGAGAATATAATGCTTCATCTTATGAGTGGATGAAATCAACTGATAAAGGAGCTTCATGGACGAGTGTTGGAAGTTCGAAAAATTTATTAGAAGAAGTTCATGAGCCAATTGTAATGTATTATTGTTTGGTAGATGGTGTGGAATCCGATACTATTAGTATTACTTCTTCTAAATGTTGTGAGGATGAATTTGGAAATCCTATGTCTCGGTTGACTGTTTTTTATGAGAATTTTGGTAGTTTCAAAGATGGGCATACCTATGTTGATGCTGATGGAGTTGAGACGCAAACTCCTGCAAATTGGATTGAGACACGCGCTGATACCCGTTTTACAATGCCTGCTGCACAAAAATTTGACCCTACCGGGCAAATTAATGATGGCTCATACGGAGTAGTTGTTCCTACAAGTATGGGGTATAAAACAGATTGGTGGGCTACTTGGATGACTGGTGTAACTTCTGATCATACGAGTACCGTTGGTGGAGAAGAAAATGGTGCTTGCTTGTTTATGAATGTGTCTGAAGGTTTTCATGATGTAATATTCTCAACTTCTATTGATGGATTGTGTACTAATAAGCCTCTGTTTTTTGAAACTTTTATTGCTAATATGTCAGGAGGTTCTGATCCTGAAATTACTCTTAACATAAAAGATTCAAAAACGGGGAATATTATAGAATCAGCTACAGCTGTTGCTCTGGCTGGAAATGGTTGGATTCGTGTTAATATTGATGAATTATTGTTAGATGAAAATGTGACTTCTGTGATTTTAGAAGTGGTTGCTACCGGTACTGAAGATCTTGATTATGATTATTCTGTATGTCAAGATGGCGGTAATCCAAATAAGTATTGGAAATGTGGAAATGATTTAGCTATTGATGATATTAAATTCAGTGTTTGTTCTCCTCCTAATGTTGATCTTTATTCTAATTTATCTTCCTTTGCAAAGGATACAACTATTTGTGGAGATACTGATATTACCGTTGGTACAGTAACTAGTTCTTTGTTGGAATCTTTTTACAAAAATTCTCCTAAATTTTTATATCAACAAAGTTCGGATGGGGAAAATTGGGTAAATATGAAAGTTGTTACAGATAAAGAGTTTACCTTTAATACGGCTGATTATCCGGCTGACACAAATTATATCCGTTTGGTTGTTACTTCTGAATCTGGAGTGAATAAGTTTATTGAGAATCCTTCTGCTGCCGATTTTGATAATCCATGTAGGGATTATTCAATTTCTAAGCCGTTTAAAATAATTAGGGCCGGCAGTATTGATTTGGGTAAGAGTTATTCCGGTTCTGCTTGTAAAAATGAAAAGGTAACGTTGAAAGGTGTTAGTACTCCTACTATTAGTAGTTGGCATTGGGCTGATAGTCATGATAACAAATTAACAACTTCTTCAGAATTGGATTTTTCATTCGATTTGGTCTCAGATACAACATTTTATTTCGTTGGTTATTCTCCGGATGGTTGTGTGGGTAAGCGTAAATATGAAGTGGATGTTAATCCTACTGCTGAGGTTCAACTGCTTTTGGATATGTATTGCGATTCTACCGTTGTTTCTTATTCTGCAACTCCTGCAAATGCTACGTTGGACTGGAAATTGGATGGTGTTGCCTATACACCATCTTCTCCTATTGTTTTCAAACAGGCTGATATGGGCGCTAAACTTTCTGTTATGGCTTCGGCCGCCGGTTATTGCGAAAGTTTGCCTGCTGAAGAGGTTATTGCAGTGAAACAGAGTCCTGTTGCGCCTACTACTCTGGATATTGATTTGGTGGCTACTCCAAATAAGTCTATCTCGCTCGATACCGCTGCAACTGCAGATGCGGGTTGTTCTTTGTTGTGGTATGGCAATGGTTCTGTTTATACTTCTACTGCTGCAACCGCAACTCCATCTCTCTCTATTGCTCAAGAGGGTACTTTCTATTATTGGGTAACTCAGGTGAATGCGGATAATTGCGAGAGTGATACGGTGCGTGTTACTATTACTGTTAATGATGCTCCGCTTCCTACAACAAGAGATACTATGGTTTGTGTGGGTGAGAGTGTGAACCTGTCTGATTTGGCAATTCCGGAAAATAATACTGATTATACGTTGAATTGGTATATCGACAATAATCAGCAAAAGGAGACTTCCGTGCCGACAGTGGATGTTTCTATTCCGACTATGCGTACTTTCTACGTTTCTCAGACCAACAATGCGGCAACTATTCCTGTCGAAAGTAAAAAGAAAAAGGTTGTTGTTGAGATTTTTGCCGTCCAAAAACCTACTAAACCTGCGGATATCCAACTATGCTTTGATGATAACGCTCCTGTTTTGTCATATACAAATGAGGCTTATCCTTCGAACTATTTAGGAGCTGATGCTACGGTATGGTACGTGAATGGGGTCGCGCAGAATACGGTTCCGGTTATTTCAACGGCTGTTCAACAAACTACAACTACCACTTATAGTATCGGTCAGACTTATACCATCCCGACAAGTGGTTCGGTTTGTATTGGTGATACTACCTCCTTTAATGTTACGGTTACGGTTGTTCAGGCTCCTACCGGTTCTTTCAATGTTGGTTATGTGCGTAGTGAGGCTGCAAATAATAATGGTGTTTTTGCTGATGACTTGTTGAAAAAAGATTCTGCAGTGGCTGAGCCTAATCAAGGTTGTCAGTTGTTATGGTATGATGAAAATAAAAATACAATAGGTAATGGTTTGACGGCTCCAACTCCGATGTATGATGCTAATTGGCCGGTAGGACAAGAGGTGAAGTTTACCTATTATGTTGCACAAAAAGATGTTGCAACCGGTTGTGTGAGCGAAATGAAAGAGGTGGAGGTTGTAATCAGTGATTCTCCTAAACCGAAGGTGACTCCACTTTATTATTGCGTTGGAGATGACCCTAAATCTACATCTTTTGCCGATGATTTATTGGCAAGTGCTACTCCGGACTTGACAATCAACCCTCAGGGAAATTATAAGTTGTTGTGGTTCTCGTCTGCTGATGAGTATAAAACAAATCCTGCTGCCGGTGTAGAGACTCCTGTGAAAGTTCCTTCTACTCAATCTGCAGGAACGCAAGAGTTTTTTGTTTGTCAGTATGATGTTGATTCAAAAGCAATGAGTTTCCCTTCTTCCGTTCTTGTAACTGTTTATGAGAATCCGGTCTTAACGCCTCTGCCAACAACGCAGGTTTGTAATTTAGATGGTGCAGGTGCTACGGTTGATTTGAACGAAGGGTATAAGACTGATATAGTAACAACAGCAGAATTCTTCTCAGATATGGCTGCGCAAACGGCAATTAATCCGGTAGTTTCTTCTTCGGCAATTTATTATGCAAGGGGATACTATTCTCCAATTGCCAACTTGGTATGTTATTCTACTGTGGAACCTATTGTTGCGACGATTTATGATTTGAATACTCCTACAATTGATGCAAAACCTACCGCTTGTCCGGGTAGTGTTGCTACACTCTCGGCTACTGCTGTTTCTCTCAATCCGGGAGCGACAAGTGTTTCTTATGCTTGGTCTGCTTCTGATGGTTCTTCTTATACCGGTAGTTCTATCACTTCTAATCCTCTTCCGGCAGAAGCTAAAAAAACTGTTACTTATAATGTTGTTGCTACAGTAGGTTCTTGTCAGCTGTCGGCTTCTCATACCATTACAGTGGGTAGTGCTCCTATTTCCGGTGAAATTTCTATTGTTGAGGCTCAAAATGCTACTCCTTTCTCTATCGTTAATCAGTCGGCTACTGAAATCTATACTTGTGGAGGCGATTTGGAAATGACCGCTACCATGACCAAAACTGAAGGGGATTATGTTTGGTTTAAAAATAATGTTCAAGTGGCAACGGGTGATGTTTTCACTACTCCAATGCCGGAGGGTGATGCCTCTTTCCGAGTAGAATTTATTAATGAGTGTCCAACTTATATGGATTTTATTGTTCACTCTATTCCGGTAACTGCAACTCCTATCGGTTCTACTACGATTGAAATTTGCGAAGGTGAAAAGTTTACAACCGGTCTGACATTTACTTCGCGAGAAACTCCTGAAATACAATGGTATAAGGGTGCCGAATTAATTTCGGGAGCTAATCAAAAGGATTTTGTTATTAATTCTGTTTCGGATAGCGATGATGGAGTGTACAACTTTGTGGTGAAAAATAGCGCTTGTTCGGCGAAGGGGGATGCTCATACGTTGAATGCTAAGCCATACATAAAAGTTACGGAATTTGCATCTCCTTTTATTGTCCCTCGAAATGGTAGTCAGACAATTGATTTGGATATCACGGTTCCAACTTCCGGAAGTGTGCAAACCATTGATTGGTTAGAGAATGGAGCTTCTGTTTCTTCGGCTAAGTCATACGCTCTTAGTGGTGTTGTTGCCGATCATAACTATCATGTTACATTGAGTGATCCGGAATATTGTGAAGCTTCTCTTGACGTAGTTGTTTGGGTAGATGCTGAACTTCAATTGACAACGCAGTTGAAAGATACTTTATGTATTGGTTCTGCTGATATTTTAGTGATTGATACCACCGGAACCGGTGCATTCCGTCAGCCGGGAGTTATTCCTTCTCTTAAAGTCTCTTCCTCTATTGGTGGTGAAACAAAGGATTTGACCTCATCGCTTCAAAAAGTGGGTGATAAGTTGCATCTAACGGTTTCTCCTGATCTTAATGCTGTTTATAAAGTCGATTTCATTTACGGAACTCAGAATCTTTCTTCCTCGGAGTTGGTTACGGTTATTCCTGCCATTACAGTTGTTGTTCCGCAAGCGCAAGAGATATGCGAGGGGGAGAGTGCTACTATTTTTGTGGAAAAGGTTCTTCCTTTAGGTACTACCGTTTCTTGGTTGGCTGATCCTACGATTGAGGGTTCTACTGATGGTGAAAGCATTACTGTGAAACCAATTTATGCAGGTGGTACTAATTCGCAATCTATTGTTTATTATACCGCTGTTGCTTATAATAAACTTTGTGATAGTGAGGCTCAGTTTAAAGTGCCTATCAAAGTTGATCAACCTCTTTCCGGATTTATTGCAGGGAAGCAGGCTATTTGTGAGAATGAATCTACGGTCTTGAATGCTACGGACTATAGTGCTTCTGTTTATAGTTGGAGTGCTAATGGCTCTCTTCTCTCCAATAGTGGTGTATTGACAGTTAAACCTACAGAGACTACTACCTATATCGTAGATATGGAGAGGGGTATGTGTAAAGCTTCGGACAACTTTACGGTGGAAGTTACTTCTATTCCGACTATTGTTTCTGTTGATTCAGTTGGTATCCGTGATAGACAGGTTGTTGTTGAGGCTGGTAAGGGTACGCCTCCGTTTGAGTATTGGTGCGACGAAAATAAGGATTTAGCTAATGTTGATGATGTTTTGTATGGGCTGTCTTTTACTTCTCATGTTGCTCATGTTATGGATATTAACGGATGTACTTCTTCTATGCAATTTGTTATGCTTCCTCCTCAAATTTCTATCCCGGAACACTTCTCCCCGAATGGAGATGGGGTGAATGACAATTGGGTGGTTGGCTCTCTTGCTGATGTATATCCTGATGCTTTGGTAGTTATTTACGACCGTTTTGGTAAGGAGTTAATCCGTTTTAGGGGTGAAGATGCTAATGGTTGGGATGGAACTTACAATGGGGTGAGTATGCCTTCTACTGATTATTGGTATGTTATTGATATAGAGGAAATAGATATGCAATATACAGGGCATTTTACCTTGGTTAGACAGTAAATGTGATTATTTAGATCTTAGTTCTTAGGTTTAATCTAAGTTCTAAGATCTATCTTATTGTTGATATTGTTCTTAAGGTGTTTTCTATAAATTTATCGTTGTAATATTAAATTTTATTTCGATCATATTTGAAAGAGATTTTCTAGTATATTTCTTTCAATAAAAAATTAAACAGCTTCTTATAGAATCCTCTTTAAATTTTTTGGATTATGTTTCATTCATTTTTATCAAATAATTCAACCGAACTTCCAGCTAAGTTTACTTATCCCTTTTGTTATAAACCTAACCCGTTAGCAGTAATGGCTGCTGAAGAGGTGAAAGATTATCTTGCATCTCAAATACAATGGAAGAATGAGCTAAAACATGGGAAAATGTTTGGAGTTTTAGTGGTTAAAAATCAAAATAATCAGTTAGGGTACCTTGCCGGATTTTCAGGTAGAATAGCTGATTCTTATCATCACTCTTTTTTTGTTCCTCCTATTTATGATTTAAAGGAATCTTCCGGGTTTTTCTTGCAAGAAGAGAAGTGTATATCGAATTTAAATGAAAAAATAGAGAATCTTTTGTCAGACAAGAACTATTCCTCGTTAAAAAACAACTGGCAAATGCTTAATGATGATTTTTTACGCTTTTTGGAGGAGAGTCAGAATCAATTGGCTTATAACAAAAAGTGTAGGGATGAAAAAAGGTCTCAATCTTTGTCTGAAGAAGAGAAGCTGCATTTAATTAAAGAGAGTCAGTTTCAAAAGGCTCAATTCAAGAGAGATAAACAAATTTGGCAGAATAAACTATCAGAACTTCGTACTCGTCTGGATGAATATGAAACTGAAATTACTCAACTTCAAAATCTGCGAAAACAAAGTTCTGCTCTTTTGCAACAAAAAATATTTGAACAATTTGAATTGTTTAATGCGAAGGGAGAGAGGAAAAATCTTTGCCAAATTTTTAGAGATTACGGAAATTTGATTCCTCCCGGTGGAGCAGGAGAGTGTGCGGCTCCTAAATTATTGCAATACGCATACAAAAATAATTTAAAGCCTGTTTGTATGGCTGAATTTTGGTGGGGAGAGTCTCCTGTAGGGGTTGTTCGTAAACATGGTTGCTTTTATCCATCATGTACCTCTAAATGTGGCCCAATACTCTCTTTTATGTTGCAAGGTTTAGAGGTGGAGGAGAACCCTTTAAGTGTTGCTGTCTCATTAGAACATCAGGTGAAAATTATTTTTGAGGATGATTATATTTTGGTCTTAGATAAGCCCCAAGGTATGCTTTCTGTTCCGGGTAAAGAGTCTCTTTTTTCTATTTTTGATTTTGTAAATCAACGTTGGAAAAATCTTTCCGGACCCTTAATTGTTCATCGTTTGGATATGGCAACTTCCGGTATTATCTTGATAGCAAAAGACAAAATTTCTCATCAAAATTTGCAAGCCCAATTTAAAAATCGTCTCGTAAAAAAAACTTATATAGCAATTTTAGATGGAATCGTAGGGGAGGATGAGGGTACTATTAATCTACCCCTATTGCCTGATTTTAATAACAGACCATGCCAAATGGTAGATTTTAAATCGGGGAAGCCTGCCAATACTTCTTATAAGGTCTTGGAAAGAGGGTGCGATTTTACTCGGATGGAATTTTCTCCCTATACAGGTCGCACGCATCAGCTACGGGTGCATGCGGCGCACAAGTTGGGATTGAATCATCCTATCAAAGGTGATTTGCTTTATGGGAATCCGGCAGACCGACTCTACCTTCATGCTCAATCCATCTCCTTTATTCACCCTAAAAATGGAAATAGAATTTCATTTACCTCTCTTCCTGATTTTTAGGCAAGTTCTATAAATTAGTTCGAGATGATTTTGAAGGGTGTTTTTCTTAGGTTGATAGAATCCTATTTCGAGCTTATTTGAGAGAGAACTTTTGCGGATAGTTATAATGCAAAAGTTTGTGTGGACTCCGTTTTATAGAGGTCCCTTTCAGAACTCTAAATAAATGTTATGCTCTTTAGCCAATCGTTTCATATTCATAACAGCATAACGCATTCTGCCCAATGCTGTATTTATGCTAACTTGAGTTTTGTCTGCAATGTCTTTAAAACTAATATCTTCAAAGATGCGCATTTTTAATACCTCCTTTTGACAATCGGGTAGCAGTTCGATTAATTCAACTAAGTTGGTTAGTGTCTCCTCTTTATCTGACTGTTCTTGCATGTCGGTATCGTATAATTTGATATTGTTTAGCAAGTCCAACCCATACTCTTCGTTAGAGATGGTGTTTTCATTTTTTTCCTTTCTAAAATAATCGATGGTAAGGTTGTGCGATATGCGCAAAATCCAAGAAGAGAATTTTCCCTTTTCTGTATATCTGCCTCGTTTGATTGTTGTAATTGCTTTTATGAATGTCTCCTGAAAGAGATCATTGGCAATATCTACATCTTTTACAGTGGTGTAGATATAGGTATATACTCTTTTTTTATGGCGTAATAATAACACGTCGAAAGCTTCGTTATTTCCTTCGGCATACAATTGAACCAACTCCTCATCAGTTAGTGATTTCAAAAATTCCATACTTCATTTATTTATAATTAAAGTAGGAGTTTTCTCTATAGGCATTCTAATTTTATGGAAGTGACTAATAAATTATTCACATCACGAGTTTAACATTCATTTTCGTTTGCAAATATATTTAATTTATAGATATACTCAAATAGTTTAACGTTTTTTGTCTAAAAAACTGTCATAGAGTGAAAATTCTATTCGATTCTATTGCCTAATTCTTTTATTTAGGCTTATTTCTGTAAATAACGAGAAAAGATTGAAATAAAACCTCCTAAGTGAGATTTACGATAGAATACGATAAATCTTTAATTATAGAACAATCTTCTTTGTAATCGACCGGTGTACTATACCCAGACGTTATTCTATAACTAAGCCCTCTTCGATTTTAAAGCCTCTTAAAAATTCGTCGATAGCCAAACGTTTCTTTCCCGGGATTTGTATTGATTTAATACTGATTTTTCCTCCTTGTACGGATATTTTTAAGAATCTCTTCTTGTCGGTTTCTATTGCTCCTATTTTCTCAGAATCTGTATCATTACAAATCTCTGTTTCATAAACCTTTGCTGCAATAGTTTCTCCTGAAGGAAGTCTTAAATTGCACCAAGCTGCAGGGTAAGGGGAGAGACCTCTTACAAAATTATGAATTTCTTCAGCAGTTTTATTAAAATCTATTTTACAGGTCTCTTTGAATATTTTGGGAGCTGATTTTAACTCATCTTCACTTTGGTAAAACGCACTTTGGTCAATTGTTTCTGCGCTGCCATCCAAAAGTTTGTCAACAGTTTGCGTTACCAATTTAGCTCCTAAATGCATTAATTTATCGTGTATCAATCCAACATTATCATTCGGACTGATGGCAATTCTCTCTTGTAGTATGATTTTTCCGGTATCAATTTCGTGCGTTAAAAAGAATGTAGTGATGCCGGTCTCTTTTTCTCCATTTATTATGGCCCAATTGATAGGTGCAGCTCCTCTGTATTGAGGTAATAATGAGGCGTGTAAATTAAATGTTCCTAATCGAGGCATCGACCAAACAACTTCCGGAAGCATTCTGAATGCAACTACGATTTGAAGGTCTGCATTCCACTCTCTCAATGCATTTAAAAATTGTTCGTCTTTGAGTTTTTCAGGTTGTAAAAGTGGAATATTTTTGGATAATGCATACTCTTTAACTGGTGAAAATTGTACTTTATGTCCTCGTCCCGCTTGCTTGTCCGGCATTGTGATGCATCCCACAATATTGTAGCCGTTTTCAACCAATTCTCTTAGAGGTTCTACCGCAAAATCGGGAGTTCCCATGTACACAATTCTTAAATCCTTTTTATCCATCTGTTACAATCTTTTATATTTTGAAAGTCTGTTTTATCGCTCACTCATTCCCCACATTAATTTGCTTCTTAATGTGTCAAAAAAGTCGTTATTCTCCCTTTTGACTACCTTCGTAGTAAATCCAGCTTTCTTTATTATTAAGTGAGTTTTAGAATCAAAAATATTGTTTCTGCCGTCAAGGGCTATTAAAAATTGGTTGTTTCTACTTTCTACTCTTAATTTTATTTCCCAATCGTCCGGAATAATGATTGGTCTTACGTTTAAACTATGTGGTGCGATAGGGGTAATGATAAAGTTGGGTGCTTGAGGTACCACGATAGGTCCTCCAACACTCATTGAGTAGGCGGTTGAGCCGGTAGAGGTTGAAATTAGTAGTCCGTCTGCCTGATATGAGTTGATAAAGACATCGTTCGCCCATGCATCTATTGTAATCATTGATGAAGAATCTCGCTTCATGACAGCGATTTCATTTAGTGCGTAATTGAAATCCTTGTAGAGTTTCTCTTTTGTGTAGAGACGTAACAATGTCCTGTCTTCTATTTTGTATTTTCCGTCCAAAATCTCTTTTACAGCCTCTTCTATTTCATCTCCGGCTATATCTGCAAGAAATCCTAACCGTCCTGCATTTATTCCGATGATTGGAATATTCTTTTTCCCAATTTTTGCAGATGTTTTTATAAATGTTCCATCTCCTCCTATGCTAAAAGCCATGTCTGCTTCAAAATCCTCTCCTTCGCAGAGTAACTGGTGAGGGAATGCCATGTCAATT
This sequence comes from Bacteroidales bacterium, assembly GCA_015061185.1. Taxonomy (GTDB): domain Bacteria; phylum Bacteroidota; class Bacteroidia; order Bacteroidales; family Paludibacteraceae; genus UBA1181. The sequence goes on along the minus strand of SUWZ01000004.1, from coordinate 54,997 downwards.
CCTTTTTCTACTAAAAATCGACAGAAGTCTTTTTCGAAATAGATGGACACATTCCGCTTTAATAGGGAATTTACCAATTGTCTTGCGTATATGGCAATTCGGTCTTTACATTTATTTCCGAAGATTATTACTTTCATTGTTTTTATTTTTTTGCAAAGATACTATTTTTATGGTAATTTTTATAGGCATTTTCTATAAATTAGGTCGTGATGGTTTTGAAAATCATTTTGATAGTAGGTTCGATTAAAGAAGATGTGATGCGGATATTGCAAATGAATGTGTGGAAGAGTGATATATAAAATGAATTAAAAGTTTTTCGAAATAAGATTTATTTTGGGGTGATCTGATGAAGAGGAGAGTAGCGTCGTAGATAAAATACAAAGGGTGAGCCTGTTGACTCACCCTCCTGAAAAATCATAACGTAGATATGATTATTTTTTTCTGTTTCCGTAGCGGTTCATGAACTTATCAACACGACCTGCTGTGTCAACCATCTTAGCTTTTCCTGTGAAGAATGGGTGAGAAGAACTTGAAATTTCAAGTTTTACTAATGGTAATGTTTCTCCATCAATCTCAATTGTGTCTTTGGTGTTGATTGTAGAACGTGAGATAAATAAATCTCCGTTTGACATGTCCTTAAATGCTACAGGACGATAATTTTCGGGTTGAATCTCCTTATTCATTTTATTATTTCGTTAAATTTGTTTTTAATTCATTTAAATTTAAATTGGTAACCTTATGCAATTGGCGGTGCAAAATTATAAAAAAAAATCGAAATGAAAAGTTATTTTTGAAAAAATCTGCAAATTATTGTAGTTATTTCTTGGGTTTGGGATGGAATTCTAAAAAAACAGAATAGTGAAAACAGGTTAAAAAGTACTTCTAAGATGCCGAAAAAGAAGAGATCGAAGCTTAAAATTTTTTATAATTAAATTCAAATAGTTTCTTAAATGTGGTAGAGGTGTTTGAATAATAAATTCTTTGTTTTATCTCAAAAATATTCTACCTTTGTTTCGTTTTTTAACATAGACGCTTTCTATAAATTAGAGAAAATGATTTTCGTTTGTTGTGAATCATTTCAAGAAGATTGTGCTAATAGTTGGAGTTTTACTGATTCTAAATAGTCTTGGGAATAACTCTTTCTTAACCTTTCTTTGAGAAGTTTCTTTTTGTACAAAGTATAATCTCTTGATTTGTTGAATTCGTCATTAAACGTGTAATTGTTATGGTAAAGAAATTTTATTTGATTATTTTATTAATGGCTATGACTATGGTTGCGACAGCACAAGAAAAAGAGACTATGGTGGTTTTAACCACTGAGTATGGTACAATGAAAATCAAGTTGTATAATGAGACCCCTCAACATCGTGATAATTTTATCAAGTTAATAGAGAAGGGATTTTATAACGACTTGTTATTTCATAGGGTGATAAAAGATTTTATGATTCAAGGTGGAGATCCTGATTCAAAAAATGCACCTGCATCTAAACAATTAGGAGCCGGAGATGTGGGTTATACAATTCCTGCAGAGTTTGTTTATCCTAAATATTATCATAAAAAAGGTGCTTTGGCTGCTGCTCGTCAAGGGGATCAGGTGAATCCTGAAAAAAGATCTTCCGGTTGTCAATTTTACATTGTTCAGGGAAAAGTGATGAGCGAAGTTGAAATTGGACAGATGGAGAAAAATATGTTGAATAAGGCGAAACAGAATCGTTTTTATCAAATGGCTGATGAACGTTCTGCTGAAATTCAAAAGTTGCGTGCCGCTCAAGATAAAGAGGGGCTTATGAAGTTGCAAAATGAGTTAATTGCTCAAATGGAAAAAGAGTTTGAAGGTAAAAAGATAGAAATGTCTGCTGAGATGAAAAAAGATTATATGACTATCGGCGGAACTCCTTTCTTGGATAATGAATATACTGTGTTTGGGGAGGTTGTTGAAGGTTTGGAGGTGATTGATGCTATTGCTGCCGTGCAAACAATGCCGGGAGATAGACCTAAGAGCGATTTAAAGATGAAAATTGAAATTGTTAAATAATTTTGGAGTTTTTGATGTTCGTGATGCTGCAAACAATATGATTTGTTATTTCAAGTTTAGGCAAGCAAGAATGAACTCGAAATAATTTAGAAGTTGTTAGGTCTGATAAATAAACAATGAATAAAGAGGCTATATTGTTGAATTTCAATTATTATAGCCTCTTTGTTGTATGATAAGTCGAAAATGAAAGAAGAGACAATACTAAAAAACGAATGGGTAAAACGGTATGATTTAACGGCAGTCACTCAATCAAAATACTATAAAATTGTAGGCTGTTTTGCTATAGGTTTTGAACGTTGTAAGATACGAGGTGATATACATCCATATTTTGTTATCTATCCTCTGTGGGAGGAGGATGTAAAGGAGTGTTTTTGGGGTCCTTTCCTTTATCATCATATAGAGGATTCAAAAGGTTTACCTTACTATCTTTCGATATCCCAAATGTTAGAAAAGAAAGAAGAGATTTTCCTAAATGCTGAAAACTATATAAATTTTGATTTAAGAAAAAATATTCATAAAGATACTCTTCTTAAAGTTATCAATGCATATTCTAATGAAAGATATTCTGTGCCATCAGCTCAATATGCTACAATAGAAATGAAGGCACATATGGCAACGTTTCTAAATGATGAATCGTTGTTCGAACAAGCTATTGTAGATATGGAAATTGCGTATGCTAAATATAATAGTATCTTTGAAGAGTATTTAGGAAAATTAGATGATTGGAAGAACAATTTAATATCTGTTTTTTCTAACCGCCAAGCAATGTTAGACAAGATCGAGGAGAATATAGCCAATGGAAAAATCAAGGCGCAAGTTGAACTGTTGCCTTGAATTTTTTAGCCCCATATTTTGATTTTTATGGCTCTTCTTTTGTCCTATCCTTCTTCCGCAAAATTTAATTTAGATAAGTGCTCTATTGATTCTTGAGATGAACTTTCGGTCTAAATTAAAGAGGTGACAAAGTAGTATAGAAAAACAAAACATACAATCAGTTTGGCACCTGTAGTAGTGATAAATCCAATAAAGGAGCCTAATCCGCTTTTGCAAGCCAAGGCAAATTCTTTCCCACTAACTAATTCACCTCCAATAGCTCCAATTATAGGACCCACGATTATGCCGATAGGGGGGAAGAACAATCCGGCAATCAGTCCGATGGTACTCCCTATCATACCCAATTTGCTTCCGCCAAATTTTTTTGTAAACCAAATTGGTAAAATATAATCGGATACTTGAACGATAATGGTGACAATCAAAAGAATTATTAATTTTTCGTTTGAAAAATTTATTGCATCGACATAGCGCATAATCAGCATTCCTACATATCCGATCGGAGGGCCGGGTATGATAGGAACAAAGCAACCAGCTATCGACAAGATGATTAATATTCCAGCTAAACAAATTAAAAAAATCTCCATAATTCAAATAAATTTTCTCCAAAATTAGACAATTTGTTTGAATAAGAAAAAAGATAAAAAGTGAAAATTCTTTAACGATACGATTGAAATACAAATGTTTTTATTAAATTTGTAATCGTAGAATTTGAGGTGAGTAAAAATTTAAATAATTTTTTATGGATAAAATGGAAGAAATGGATCTTTTAAAGATTCAAAATGATGTTGAAAATCAATTAGTTGACTCTGTAGAGGAGCAGGTGTTAGACGTAGAGATGAGTGTAGAATCTGCAGATTATAGCGATTGTACAGAGGGTGAGTTGGTGGAGAAGATGAAAGGTTTGCTAAAGAGTAACCCTGAGTCTTATGCATCTATCAAGGGGGATGTTGAATCTATAAAACAAAATTTTTACCGCAAATTAAAGGCGAAAAATGAGGAATTGAAATCTGCATTTTTGGCAGATGGTGGCGAGGAGGCCGACTTTGAACCAGTACCTAATCCGTTGGAGGATGAATTAAAGGAGTTGTTGGCTAAGTATAAGGAAAAAAGAGCTTCTGAATTAATGCGTCAAGAGAATGAAAAGAAAGAGAATTTAGAATCTAAAAGACGCTTGTTAGGAGAATTGAAAGTATTGATTGACGAAAGTAATACCGAGGATTTTGGAAAAAGAATTCCTGTTTTTCAAAAGATTCAACAAGACTGGAAAGCAATTGGAGATGTTCCGGCTTCTGATTCTAATGCATTGTGGAGAGAGTATCAAAATTGTGTGGAGAGTTTCTATGATAATCTCAAAATCAACAAAGAGTTACGAGACTACGATTTTAGAAAGAATTTAGAGGCGAAGAATGAATTGTGTGAACAAGCAGAAAAATTGTCATCAGAGGAGGATGTTGTTGTTGCTTTTCGTAAGTTGCAGGTTTTGCATGAAAAGTGGCGCGAGATTGGTCCGGTCTCAAGAGAAAATAGAGAAGAAATATGGAACCGTTTTAAATCGGCTTCTACAGTAGTGCATAAAAAACATCACGACTATTTTGATAAGTTGAAGGAGACTGAGATTGAGAATTTGGAAAAGAAAAAGGCTTTATGTGAGAAGTTAGAGTCGATGGATTTATCTGAGTTGTCTTCCTATAAGGCTTGGCAAGAGAAGAGTGATGAGATTATTGAATTACAGAATGAGTGGAAGAAAATAGGATTTGCTCCTAAAAAAGATAATGTGGCTATTTATGAACGATTTAGAGCAGCTTGTGATGAGTTTTTTAAACAGAAGAATGATTTCTTTAAATCGACAAAAAAAGCCTTGGTTGACAATTTAACTCAAAAAATTGCGTTGTGTGAAAAGGCTGAAGCTTTAAAAGATAGTGTAGAGTGGAAGTCTGCATCGGATAAGTTAGTGTTGTTGCAAAAAGAGTGGAAGCAGATTGGAGCTGTTCCGAAGAAGCAATCTGAGATTGTTTGGAAACGATTTATTTCTGCGTGTGATTATTTCTTTGAAAGAAAAGAGAAGGAGTTTAAATCTCAAAAAAACGAGCAAGATGAAAATTTGGCTAAGAAAAAAGAGATAATAGAACAAATAAAATCGTTAGAGATAGGAGAAGATTCAGATGCTGCTTTAGTTGCATTAAAAGAATTAACAGCGAAATGGAATCAGATTGGATTTGTTCCATTTAAAGAAAAAGATAAAATATATAAGGTATATAAGGTGGCTATCGATGAAAAGTTTGATAAGTTGAACTTGGATAGAAATGCTCGTCGAATGGATGTGTATAAAGCTAATTTGCAAGATATAGCAAATAAAGGTCAGCAAAAGTTGCAATCAGAGCGGAAACGTCTTCTTCGTCAGTATGAAACTTTGACGTCAGAAATTGCTACTTATGAAAATAATATTGGCTTTTTTTCCGGTTCATCAAAAAAAGCAGAAGGAATGATAAAGGATATGGAATTGAAGGTGTCTAAACTGAAGAGTGAGAGAGAGGTGGTTTTGGAAAAAATCAAAATGTTAGAAGAGGCATCTGAAGCATAAGATGAACTATATTGGTTATAGATTGTTTTGTAAAAGGTTGATAGGAGAGGTTGATAATTTAATAAAATAGTTTAATTAATTAAATAAAGTAATTGTATGAGACCGTTAGATGAAGATTGGCAAGATTCCGGGAGGAATTTTGATGCCGAAAATGAAGGCGAAGTTAGAGCAAGAAAAAGTTTTAACCCTAATTTTACCTCGGAGAATAGAGTGAGATCTGCTTCTCCTGATGGAGTTAAGCGCCCAAGAAGACGTGTGGGAGAGGCGCCTCGCTATAATGTCGAAGAAAGTGGTGATTATTCAAATAATCATCAGTATAGGCCCAACAATAATGGTTATAACAATAACAGACGTTATAACAACAATAGGGGTGGCTCTTATGGAGGAAACCATAATTATGGAAATAATAGATCAAATAATTATGGTGGAGGTTATAATCGTAATAATAATTATGGTAATAACAACTATAATAATAATTACGGAGGAGAGCGATTTTATGATAATGGGGATTTTGGAAATGGAGAACAGAATCCACAATATAATTCGCAAAATTACGCCAATAGACCTCAACAAAATGGTGGTTATCGTCAAGGCGGATATAATAATAGAGGTGGTTATAATCGCAATCAACGTTTTAATGGTCGTGATGATAATGGGGGTCGTCAAGGTTTTAGACCCAATAACAATCGTCAAGGATTTGGAGGAAAAGGCGGAAACCGTCGTCCGAACAATAACAACAATAAACAAGGATTTAACAAAAATCGTATCATTACTCGTCCTATTGAGTATCGCTCAATTGTGGAGGATCCAAATGAGGAAATCCGATTGAATAAATTTTTGTCTAATGCAGGAATTTGTTCTCGTCGGGAGGCTGATGAGTTGATAACAGCCGGTGTGGTTACTGTAAATGGAAATCCGGTTTCTGAATTGGGAACAAAGATTTTGCGCGGAGATCGTGTGATGATTCACGACCAATTGGTATCTCCTGATAAGAGAGTTTATTTGTTGTTGAATAAACCCAAAGATTGTGTTACGACAAGTGATGATCCATTTGCAAAAACTACAGTGATGGATTTGGTTAAGTCTGCATGTACAGAGCGTATCTATCCTGTTGGTCGTTTGGATAGAAATACAACCGGTGTGTTGCTGTTGACCAATGATGGAGATTTAGCAGCTAAATTAACTCATCCGAAGTATAATAAGAAGAAGATTTATCAAGTGGTTTTGGATAAGGAGTTGCAACAAGAGGATTTCGACAAAATGTTGGCAGGAATTGAATTGGATGATGGTGAAATAAAAGCTGATTCTTTGAATTATATTGATGAAGAGGATAAGAAGAAAGTGGGTATAGAAATTCACTCCGGTAGAAATCGTATTGTTCGTAGATTCTTTGAAGCGTTGGGATATCGTGTGTTAAGATTGGACAGAGTTTATTTTGCCGGATTGACTAAGAAGAATCTTCGTAGAGGTCAATGGCGTTTCTTGTCTGAAAGAGAAGTTAGTATGCTCCGTATGGGTGCATTTGAATAATATATAAATTTTTATTTATAGCTTATGAAAGTAGATGTTTTGTTAGGATTACAATGGGGAGACGAGGGAAAAGGTAAGGTGGTAGATGTCCTTACTCCTGGTTATGATGTTGTTTCTCGTTTTCAAGGTGGTCCGAATGCCGGTCATACATTGGAATTCGAAGGGCAAAAGTATGTGTTGCGTTCTATTCCTTCCGGAATTTTCCAAGGTGGTAAAATTAATGTCATTGGTAATGGTGTTGTTTTGGACCCGGCATTGTTTAAAAAAGAGGTGGAAGAGTTGGAAAAATCAGGTCATGATTTGACCAGTCGTCTTTTTATTTCTAAAAAAGCGCATTTGATTTTGCCTACTCATCGTTTATTAGATGCTGCATACGAGTCGGCTAAAGGTGATGCTAAAATCGGAACAACAGGTAAAGGTATCGGACCAACTTATACTGACAAAATAAGTAGAAATGGTTTGCGTGTTGGTGACCTATTATGTAATTTTGAAGAAAAGTATCAAAAAGCAATTGCGCGTCATAAAGAGATTTTAAGTCACTACGATTTTTCATACGATTTATCTCCTATCGAAAAAGAGTGGATGGAGGGTGTTGAAAAATTAAAGCAATATACCTTTATTGATAGTGAGCATGTGTTGAATGCACTTTTGGCTGATGGTAAAAGTGTCTTGGCAGAAGGTGCTCAAGGAACTATGTTAGACGTTGATTTTGGTTCCTATCCTTTTGTTACTTCGTCTAATACAATTTGTGCCGGAGCTTGTACCGGATTGGGTATTGCGCCTCGTCAAATCGGTGAAGTTTATGGTATTTTTAAAGCTTATTGTACTCGTGTTGGTGCAGGACCTTTCCCTACAGAATTATTTGATGAAACAGGAAAGTTGATGTGCCAATTGGGGCATGAATATGGTTCGGTTACTGGTAGAGAGCGTCGTTGTGGTTGGATTGATTTGGTGGCATTGAAGTATGCTGTAATGATTAATGGTGTTACTAAATTGATTATGATGAAGAGTGATGTTTTGGATGATTTTGATACGATAAAAGCTTGTGTTGCTTATAATATCAATGGTGAAGAAACGGATGAGTTCCCTTTTGATTTGACAGAAGGAAATATCGAACCTGTCTATGTGGAAATGAGTGGTTGGAAAACCAAAATGACTCAAATGAAAAATGAAAATGAATTTCCGGAAGAGTTTAATGCTTACTTGGATTTTCTTGAGGATTATTTGGAAATTCCAATTAAGATCGTTTCTGTTGGTCCGGACAGAGAACAAACTATTGTTCGATACAGAGATTTTGAGTAATTGTCTGATAAAAGGGTACCTCTGGTACCCTTTTGTTTTAATGAGATTTCTATTAGAAGTTGCCTAAAGTTTATTTCGGTCGTCTCTTTTTCGATGTAGTGTTCTAAATTTATTATGTCGTAATCTGGAGTTTCTTTTTCTAATTTCGATAAAATTGATGTGTGATATGAGTAAGGGGAAATTTTTTATATTGTTAGTAATTACAATTTCACTTTGTTTGCAAAGTTGTAATGGTTTTGCTCAAACTTTGAAGGAGGTTGCACGTAAAGCGGTTATTCAATGTTCATCACTTAATGAAAAGTTGGAAGCGAAAGAGGTTGTTGAGATGAAGGTGATAAAGATTGTTGATGGGGATACTTTTGATGGCCTAACAAAAGATTTTAAACAAGTAAGAGTGAGATTGGCGGCTTTTGATGCTCCCGAAAAAGGACAACCTTATGGGAATAATGCAAGACAAAAATTGTCTGAATTACTCTTTGGTAAAGAGGTGGTTGTAGTTATGACCGGAAAAGAACACTATTCGAGAATGATAGCTAAAGTATATACTAAAGATAGTGTTGATGTAGTTGCTGAAATGCTTAAATCCGGTATGGGATGGCATTTTAAACGATTTGATAATAATCTTCTTTATCATGAAATGGAAGAGGAGGCTCGGAATGCTCAAGTGGGTCTTTGGCATAAAGATGCGCATACTCCTATTGCTCCTTGGGTTTGGAGAAAAATGAGTAAAGAAGAGCGAGACAAAAATCGTTAATTTAAGAATTATTTCTAACTGATTTGAAATTTTTGTTGCAGTTCTTTGTTTTGTAAGTTGCTCAGATAATTTAAACTATCAAATAAGGAGACTAATTCAAACTCTCTTTTTAGATATGAGATTTAAAAAAATGTGTTAGTGCTACTTATTTCTATGAGAATTTTGGTTACACGTGAGATTTAACAATTTTCCAGTAGTTTTATTTTTAAAAATTTTTTAATTTTGTAGTAGGGTATGGACGGAAGCATAAGTGTAGTTTCTCTTTATACTAAGTTTTAAAATTTTATTTAAATATTCTCTAAATGTTGCATTTTAAGCGATTTTTATTGATAATTTTTATTCTGATTTTCCATCTATCTAATGCTGTAGATAGAGTGGATGTGTCAACGTTTCGTAATTACACTTCTGATCAAGGTTTAAGTTGTAATTATGTCCACTCATTTACGCAAGATTCAAAAGGATTTCTATGGGTCGCTACTGAGTTAGGTTTGAATCGTTTTGATGGAATTAACTTTAAACATTACTTATTGGATAAATACCCATCCATGTTTCGTAATGATATATTGCATTTGTCAATTTTGCCGGATGGGAGAGTTGCAGTTGCGGGTAACAATGGATTGGTTTTAGCTTATAATGAAGATGCTGATGATTTTGAAGATTTAAAACCAACAGAGTTTGATAGTTCATATTATAAAGGAATAACCGGATTTCATAAAACCAATGAAGATTCTCTAATTATTTCTACATCAGGAGGAATCTATTTTTGGAATGCTGCATTAAACCGGTTTGACGGCAATAGTGCTGTATCAGATTCTTCTCAATCAATTTATTCAACTGCGGTTTATGAAGATAAATTTGCCCGTTTTTGGTTGGCAGCCGGTGATGATTTGGTTCTATTGGACTCTATTGGGAAACGCTGTTTTTTGAAATATGATTTAAAACAATTTGATGCAACAATCAATGGCTTTATAGAGATTGATGATAGTACTTTCTTTGTAATATCATCTGAAGGTTGTTTTTGGGAAGTTGTTTTAGATTCAAATGGAGATATCTCCTCATGCAAAAAAGAGCAAATGCCTTTTAAAGAAGTTACTTCGTGGTTGAAAGTTGAAAATGGGGAGTATTGGTTTGGAACTTCCAGTTATGGTTTGTGGAGATGTACTTATGTTGATGGTAAATATGTTTATGCCAAAATGCTTGTACCCAACAGGGAATTAGATTCATTACGAAAAATACATGCTCTTTTTAAGGATAAGTTTGGTAATGTTTGGATAGGTACCCAAAATTCAGGTATTTGGAGATTTGGAAATTCATATGGTCCCGGTTCTTTGCATTCTCTTGAGTTGGGATTTCCTGAGGTTGACGTGACTTCTTTTGTGCAGTTACAAGATGGATTGGTGGCTGTAGCTTCTGATGGTCATGGTATTTTTGTGGTTGACTCTATGTTTCAACAACAGAAAAGAATGGAGGTAGCTCAAGGATTAACTAGTAATAATGTTTTATCCATGAGTAAAAGTTCAAATGGTTTTTTATGGGTTGTTTTTTGGGGAGGAGAAACGTGTTTGGTTAATCCATTAACGGATGAAATTATTAAAATTAACTATAAAGGAATTTCGGACCCTATATATAATACAAAAGCAGTTAAAGAATTTTCAAATGGAGAAGTTTGGGTGGGAACTTCAGGAGATGGTGTTTATGCGAGAGATTTAGATGGGAATTGGAAACGTTTAATACTTTCTGATGACAACCAATTCAAACGTAGAGATTTATGGGTGGAAGATTTTGGCGAATCAAAACAAGGAATTCGCTGGGTGATAACTTCTCGTACTGTGTGGAGAGTTGAGAACGACAAAATTACGTCTGTATATCCGGATGTAGAATTAACGCAGTCACAGAGATTGTTTTTGATGTATCAAGCAGAGTGTGATGACGAAGGGAATTTGTATGTTGTCACAACGCAAGGAATCCTACGGTTTCAGGCAGATGGCAAATCGTACGAATGGCTTGATTTCTTACCTAAAGGTTCATACGTCTCAATTCTAAGAGATGCTTATGGCGCATTTTGGGTAAGTGGTTCGAATGGAATATTATCATTTGATCCCAAACTCAAAAGTTATAAAAATGTAATCTTGTCCGGACGAGAAGGACGGAACAATTATTATACATGTCGTTCGTCATTTATGGATAATGATGGTCTGATAAGTTTTGGCGGTTCAGATGGCTTTATTGTTTTTGATCCGGCATTGGTCCAAGATGTACAACATATAGCCAACCTGACTTTGGCAGATTTGTATATTCATGGTAAGAAGATTAAACCTTATTCAGATATTTTACCAAAACCACTTCGTATGATGAAAGAGTTGGAATTGGAGCATGATGAAACCAATATTGTTATAGAGGTTGATATGGTGGATTTTGTAGGTTTGAATAGTGTTCAAATTTTATATAAACTCAGTGGTGTCAACAAAGATTGGGTGGATTTGGGAACCCAACGACAAATCTCATTTTCTCATATTCCTTCCGGTAAACATATTTTAGAGATTGTATCGAAGAGGGCTGGGGTTGTTTGTGATGAGCATAAGATAATCTTACCAATTGAGGTTTCTCCTCCGTGGTGGAAATCTTTTTGGTTTCAATTGCTTATTATTGTTGTTTCAATTTTGATTAGTTGGTGGTTTATATATTCCTACTTAAAACGAGTTGAGCGTCAGCGTAAGTTATTGCAACAACGTGTCAAGGAACGTACAAAAGAGTTAGGAGAAATTAATTTGCTTTTAGAGTCTAAACAGAAATTATTGGCGCAAAGAAATGAGGATTTGGAGCAAACTTTAGAGGAGAAAGATTTGTTGATTTCCTTGATTGCTCACGACCTTAAAAATCCTATGTTTGCCATTGTCGGTGCTTTGGATACTGTTTTGAGACGAAAGGGCTCATTAGAAGATTGTCGTTCAACCCTTAAAGATATTCATTCTTCAGCCTTCTACTTGCAAACGGTTTTGGTGCGTATTTTGGATTGGATAAAAGGGAGAAGTTCTAAGATTGATTGTACCTTGGAGGATGTGGATATTGGTGATGTTGTTAGAGATGTTATGGTCTTGTTCAGAAGTTTGTTGGAAAGAAAATCAATTACTGTAAACTTTGAATCCAATATAGAAAATTATGCCATTGTTGATTTAAGAATGGCAGAATCTATCGTTAGAAATTTATTATCTAACGCCATTAAATATAGTTCTGAAGGTGGACATATTGATATTACTGTTTCTCAAGATGGTGATTGTGTTAAATTGTCTGTTCGAGATTATGGTGTGGGAATGAGTGCTGATACCATTAATAATTTGTTGAATGAAGATAAACATAAATCTACGTTAGGAACAAATAATGAGCATGGTTCAGGGTTGGGATTTCAAATTGTGAAAGAGTTTGTAGCTAAGTCTAATGGTAAGTTACGCATTCTTAGTGCTGTTGGCGAAGGAAGTGAAATAGAGATTTCATTTGTTAAGTCTCAAAATATTATCAAAAAGAATGAGACTCAAGAGTTAAGTTTGTCATACGTAAATTATTCTTTGGATAAAGAGACTTATGCAGGCAGTGTGGTCTTGCTTGTGGATGATGACCAATTGACTTTGGACTATGTCAAAAGTTTGTTAATTCCTTATGTTCAAGTTAAAGTGGCTACCAATGGTGTAGAGGCTTTGGATATGGCATTTAAAATTGATCCGGATATAATTGTATCTGATGTCGATATGCCGATGATGGATGGTATTCAATTGTTGAAGGAGATGAGAAGTGTACCAACGCTGAAAATGATTCCTTTTATCTTCTTGTCTGCTAAAGATGAGGATAAAGTGCGTTTTATGGGATTGTCTAATGGTGCTCTTGATTATTTGGCAAAACCTTTCAAAGAGGAAGAGTTGATAATGAAGCTATTTAATTTGTTAGCCTTTAAACGAAAGCAACAGCAACAGTATCTGTTAAACAGTCTTAAGGATGAAGTTGTGGTCGAAGAGATGGATCCTTTGTTAAAGAAGTTGATGTTGTTTATTTCAGAAAATTATAGTAATTCAGAACTGTCTTTGGATGAAATTGCTTCAGAAATGTTGATGAGCAAATCTACATTATCTCGTAGATTGAAGTCGATAATGGACAAAACGCCTATTGAAATCTTGGTTGAGTATCGTTTATATAAGGCCAGAGATTTGTTGAAAAACAGTAAAGATACAATTTCTGAAATTGCACAAAGTGTAGGATTTAATGACCCGTTGTACTTCAGTAAAAAGTATAAAGCGTTTTTCGGATATTCTCCATCTGAAAATCGATAGTGGAGGGGGCTGTTTTCAATATCTGAATTTCCGAGTGTGAGTTTCATAAATTCGCATTTCTGAGAATATAAAATTGTTGAATCCGGAGTTGTTTGGTCATTTGTAATTTATTTCGGCAACTTGCTCTTTCTGCTCGAAATAAATTCAGAAATTCCTCGAAATGAATTTATAGAACCCACCTAAAAGAATCTCAAAGATGCCGAAAATAAGAGAGTGAAACTCTAAATTTTTTTTAAAATAAAATTTAAACAGCTTCTTACAATAGTTCTTGAGAATTAATTATCTGATAATGATGTTTAATATTGTTGATTTGTTTAAATTTTACTATCTTTCCACCCTAAAGTTTTAGTCTATGTTTAGGAAAGTTGATATATTGATTTTAATAACTCTAATCTTATTTTTGGGACATGCAACATTGTATGCCCAAAAAGGGGTGCGTTTTGATCAACTTTCTGTTTCTCAAGGCTTATCTTCCAATTTGGTTCATTCCATAACTCAAGATTCCATGGGTTTTATGTGGATTGGAACAGGTTCAGGCCTTAATCGTTATGATGGAAAAATATGCAAAAGATTCCTAAAATCTCAATATCCTTCTCTTTTGCGTAATGATATTCGTACACTTTATACCTTTTCCGATGGTTCTGTTGTAATGGGTAGTTTTTTTGGTTGTGTATTGCAATATAACCCCAAAACGGAAGAGTTTACCAATTTAAAACCAACTGATTTTGATAGTACATACTACAAGCAAATTGTGAGTTTTTCCGAAACAAAAGAGGGCAAAAAATATCTTAATACCTCAAGTGGATTTTATTTGTATGATTCGCAAGAAAAGCGTTTTTGCAATCGTTTCCCAGCCTATTCTCGCATAAAAGATACTTATATTTTGTCTTTGTTTGAGGATAATTTTGACCGGTTTTGGATATGTTCTTTCAATTCAGTGATAGTTATTGATAAAAAAGGGAATGAAATATATCGTTTCGACCTCTCTAATGGAGGAAATAAACAAACGGCAACGAGTAAATTTACTATTTTATCAGATTCTCATATTTTGGTTTCTTGCTTTTCCGATCTCATACATTCGTTCGAGTTGGATTCGCAGGGAAATATTGCTAAAGTTACAGAGATTAAAGCTCCATTCTCCGGTCTGAATAATATTATGAGGGATAGAAATGGGCATTTTTGGTACACTTCTGATGGATTTGGTTTGTGGTATTCAGAGGATTTTCCAACCTCTAAAGAGGATTTTGTAAAGGTGGTTTCTGTTGGTGATAAAAAGATGGATTTCAGCAAGATATATTGTATATTAGAGGCTGAAAATGGTGATATTTGGATAGGTACGCAAGCCGAAGGAGTCTTAAAATTTAATCCGAATATCGTAGAGTCGGTTGTTTTTTCCAACTATCTTGCTTATCCCTATAGAATAAGTTCTTCTTTTACAGAAACAGCTGATGGACAGTTGTATGTTGCATCTGATGGAGAGGGATTTTGTAGAATGAATCCGGAACGCATGGAGTATCGTTTGTTTAGTGAAAAAGATGGACTATCAAACAAAAACGTAGTTGAGATTGCTTCTGATATTAATGGAGATGTTTGGGTTGCTACGTGGGGGGGAGGAATATATTGTTATTCCCCTAAAAAAGATAAAATAGAAAAGGTAACTTTTTCGCCTTTAAATTCCAATTTGAATTGTTTTATTTCTATTGCGACTATGAGTAATGGAGAGGTTTGGGCTGCTTCCGGAGGCGATGGGTTGTATGTTAAAGATTCATTAGGAAAATGGAGTAAGAGAGTGCTTAGTTTTTCTCCGGGAGAAGATGATATGTGGCCAAGCGGAGTTGTTGAAGGTAAGCAAAACGTTCGTTGGATAAATACATCACGTTCATTATGGTGGGTAAAAGGTGATGAGGCTCGTTCTCTTATGGGAGATTTTTCGAAACAAATGACTCATGTTCCAATTGCAATCAATAACATGATGTGTGATAATCAGTATAACTTATGGGTGGCCACCAATCAGTGTTTGCTACGTTTTTCTTCTGATGGAACAAAGTGTGATACAATTAAATCCGTTCCTATCCAAGAATATACATCCGTAGCATTTGATGGGAAAAACTCGATGGTCGTAACTTCATCCACTGATGTTTATTACATCAATTGTAAAACGCTTGAAGCTCAGAAACTTTTATATGATTTTAGTTCCATTGGAATGTCGGGGTTCAATTTACACGGGAACTTTATTTCCTCGTCTGGAGTTTTGTTTTGTTCTACTTCCAATGGATTTGTAATGATTAAGCCGGAAGAGGAAAATCAGAAAGATTCACTTCGCTATTTATCCATATCTTCTGTACATATTCAGAAGACCCCGTTGTCTAAAAGTGTGGATTATTGCGAGTGGAATGAGAAGGGCGATTTATCTCAAATAACTCTTCCTTATAATTTGGCAGAATTGTCTTTGTGTATAGATTTGGTTGATTATTCAAAGCATACACCTGAACTTGATTATCGTTTAATTGGGTTGACAGGTGAGTGGGATAAGGTTGGCAACAATAGAACTATCTATTTCCCCTATTTGCCACCCGGTGATTATATTTTGGAAATTCAAGCTTCTAAAAAGGGGAATGATAAATACCATGCTTTATATACATTGCCAATTGTTGTAACACCGCCTTGGTGGCAAACTTGGTGGTTCCGCCTTTTATTTGTTTCTATTTTGGCTTTAATTATCGGGTCATTTTTGTATTTGCGTTTTAGACGTTTGTTAAAGCAAAAAGTAATGTTAGAACAAATGGTGAAAGAACGTACGAAGGAGTTAGATGAGAAGAATGTATTGATAGAGTCTCAGAACGAAGAGTTGAAGCAAGTTTTATTTGATAAAGATAGGTTGATTTCTGTATTAGCTCACGATTTAAAGAATCCGATGTTTGCAATTGTAGGGGCCTTAGAAGGTTGGTTGAAAAGGGAAGCTGATTTAGGGAAAGAAGAGCGACGAGGTATTATATCGAGTGCATTGAGTTCTGCACAGTCTCTTCAAGATGAGTTGATACGTTTGTTGGAGTGGGCGAGAGCAAAGAGTGAGAAGATAGAATGTACTCCGCAATCATTGGATCTTCGTTCCTCCTTGCAGAATGTGGTCTCTTTATTGTCTGGAGTTATTAATAAAAAGAATTTACATTTTACAAGCAACTTGAATATAGAGCATTGTGTAGTGGTTGACCCCAGAATGTTAAGGGCAATTTTGAGGAATATATTAAACAATGCGATTAAATTTACTCATTCCGGAGGTAATATATCTGTAACTGCTTATGAGGAAGATAGAGATATGGTGATTGATATAAAAGATTCCGGAGTAGGTATGGATGAAAATCAGATTGCCTCACTTTTATCAGGTAAAGGAGAAAACTCTTCAAAAGGTACTGAAAATGAGAGTGGTACAGGATTAGGCTTTCGTATTTGTTTGGATTATGTGAAACGAAATAAAGGAACGATAGCTATAGAGAGTGAGAAAGGGGCAGGAACTCTTGTACGTTTACGTTTACCATTGTCTGATGAAAAATTGTCTGATGATATTGAAATGGTGGATGAGGAGATTCAGCATGTTGTAGATAAAGAGTTATTGGGTGGAAATGTTGTGATGGTTGTAGATGATGATCCGTTGATTAGCAAGAATATTAAGATGATTTTAGAACCATATATGCAGGTGCATGTGGCGAATGATGGTAGAGAAGGATTGGAATTGGCAAAAAAATATTCGTTTGATTTAGTGTTGAGTGATGTGGAAATGCCGATTATGAATGGTATCGAGATGTGTAAACAATTGTTGAAAGATGAGAAAAATAGTGGTTTGCCAATATTGTTCTTATCTGCTAAAAGTGAACAATCGGATCGTTTGTTAGGCTTGATTAGCGGTGCTGTTGACTATGTTCCAAAACCATTCAATACCAATGAATTATTGTTGAAATTGACCAATATTTTAATTAACCGGCGTAAGCAACAGCAAAGATTGTTAAACATCAGATTGATGAGTGGTGCGTCCGAAGTGGCGGAGAAAACGACAGAGGAGAAAATCAATCCTTTGTTGGAACAAATTATAGATGTTGTGGCAAAGAACTATCAAGATAGTGAATTTTCTATTGAAAAGATGGCAAGCTTGTTGTTTGTCAGTCAATCTACTTTGATTCGTCGCTCCAAATCAATTATTGGTAAAACACCTATTGAAGTCTTGAATGAATATCGTTTGAATAAGGCTAAGGGATTGTTAATGAGTGCGAGAGATGAAATGTCTGTGGCAGATATTGCTTTTGAAGTTGGATTCTCAGATCCTGCATATTTTACTAGAAAGTATAAAGATTTCTTTGGATTTACGCCAAGTGAAACACCAAAATCATAGATTTTAACCTGTCGTTAAAATTTTAAAGAAGACCTAAACTTTCTCCTATACATAGCTATAGATATAAGTGATTTTGATTAAATTTGCAAAAAATTAAGAGAAATGGAAAAAAAACAGACGGCAATTCTATTGATTCATTGTCCCGATAAGCAAGGAATTTTAGCGGCAGTGACAGATTTTATCAATGTTAATAAGGGTAATATTGTATATTTGGATCAGCATGTAGATTATGTTCAGAATACATTCTTTATGCGTGTTGAGTGGGATTTGAAGGATTTTATAATTCCTCGTGACAAGATTGAAGAGTATTTTAGAACGCTTTATGCAAACAAATATGATATGGTATTTACGCTGAATTTCTCAGATGTTAAGCCTCGTATGGCTATTTTTGTTTCAAAAATGTCTCACTGTCTTTTCGATATATTGTCTCGTTATTTAGATGGAGGTTTAAATGTTGAAATTCCAATGATTGTTAGTAATCATGCTGATTTGCAGTGGATAGGAGAGAAGTTTGGTATCCCTTTCCATGTCTTCCCTATAACTAAAGAGAACAAGTTAGAACAAGAGAAGAAGGAGATGGAATTGCTTAGAAATGAGAGGGTGGATTTTATTGTTTTAGCTCGTTATATGCAAATTATTTCGGAAGATATGATCAATGCATTCCCTAATAATATCATCAATATTCATCACTCCTTTTTGCCTGCTTTTATTGGAGCAAAGCCCTATCATGCAGCATACGAGAGAGGTGTAAAGATTATTGGAGCTACAAGTCATTATGTTACAACCGAGTTGGATGCAGGTCCGATTATTGAACAAGATGTTGTAAGAGTTACCCATAAAGATACTGTTAAAACTTTCATTCATAAGGGGCAAGATTTGGAAAAAATAGTTCTTTCTCGTGCCGTTGAAAAACATATTGATAGAAAAGTGTTAGCTTTCAAGAATAGAACTGTTGTCTTTAGTTAAAGTGACTTCTACATAATTGCTGTTTATAATGCAGTATGTATAGATAGTGGATGATGAGTTTTTTTAGAACCCTCCTTTAAAAATATTTTCATTTTAGATTCTATAATGTTGTCATTGAGTGAATTAGAACAATTTATTGAAGATAATAGAAACGAAGATGTTAAGAAATTGGCTCTTCGTTCTTCTTCTTTATTAGGGGAGAATCTTAATTATGTTCTGACTCAAATATCCGGGTGGCAACGTTGTCGTGCAAAAATTCCATCATGGAGCAAAGTAAAAGGACTGAAATTTCCTATTCAATTATCGATGGAACAATGCTCTTCTGAACAGACTGCTCAACTAAAATCGCAATTAATCAGAGGTGAAACTTTGGTAGATTTGACCGGTGGATTTGGAGTGGATTGTGCCTTTTTGTCTCAATCGTTTCAGCAGGTTTTTTATGTTGAAAAGAATTCAGAATTGGCAGATATAGTCACTCATAATTATAGAGTGTTAGGTCTAACAAATATTTCTGTAAACAAAGCAGATGCAGTTGATTATTTGAAAAGCATGAAACCGTTTGCCACAATTTATATAGATCCTGCAAGGAGAGATGATTATGGAAGGAAGATGGTCTCTATTTGCGATTGCTTACCCAATCTCTCTGAACTTACAGATCTTTTATTTGAAAAAGCTGATGATGTTTGGGTGAAGTACTCTCCGATGTTGGATATTTCTTTGGCAATAAAAGAGTTGGAGAGTGTGGTAGAACTCTTTGTCATTTCTGTTGAAAACGAGTGTAAAGAGTTGTTATTTCATCTCAAGAAGGAAGGTAAAGAAGATCCTAAGATTACTTGTTTTAATCTCCAACGAAAGGGAGATTCCAAATTTGAATTTACCTACAACGAGGAGAGTTTACAACCATTGTTATTAGCAGATAGAGTTGGAGATTATCTATATGAGCCCAATAGCTCAATATTGAAAGCGGGTTGTTTTAAACGTCTTTGTGAGGTTTATAAACTCCGTAAATTAGATGTAAATAGTCATCTATATACATCAGAACAACTACAATCTGATTTCCAGGGAAGAATATTTCATGTAGAAGAAACTTCAACATTAAACAAAAAATCGCTTAAAGCTCTGTTGGCGGGAGTAACAAAAGCCAACGTTACCTTGCGAAATTTCCCGATGAGTGTAGATGAGTTTAGAAAAAGGATGAAAATCAAGGAGGGAGGCGATTGTTATCTCTTTGGAACAACAATTGCCGGTGTAAATAGCATAATCAAGTGTACAAAAATCAGTTGAAGGTGAGTTTTGTTAATATTATACTTTAGTATAAAATAAAAATTGAGGGTCGTTTATTTAAGTCAGGCAGAGCCGACTTTTTCCACTCATTAATGCTTTTGGTTTTGATATATTCGCTTTCCAAGGTAATATCGCAAGCGATGCAAAGTTTTGTATTTCCTTGACAAGTGGAGAGTATTTCGGACAAAAGTTTTTGATTTCTGTAAGGAGTTTCGATGAAAATTTGAGATTGATTTTCTGTCTTTGCTCTTTTTTCTAATTGTTTGATACGTTGAGTTCTTTCGTTGCCTTGAATTGGCAGATATCCGACAAAAGCGAAACTTTGCCCATTAAATCCTGAGGCCATTAGACCCAATAAAATGGAGGATGGACCAACCAATGGCACCACTTTAAGATTTTTTGTTTGAGCTATTTTTACGACTTCAGCTCCGGGATCTGCAATAGCAGGGCATCCGGCTTCTGAGATTACACCCATGTCAAAACCTTTTTCCAATGGTTCTAAGTATGAAGAAAGATCGTTGGGAGAGGTGTGTTTATTGAGAGTATAAAATTGCAATTCATCTATATTGATGTTGGAATCAACCTTTTTTAAGAACCGGCGAGCAGTTCTTACGTCTTCTACAATAAAATGTTTAATCTTTCTAATGATATCAATATTGATAGCCGGTAAAACATTTGACGTTTCACATTCACCTAAAGTGTTGGGTATCAAGTATAGAGCATGTTCCATTGTTATAAACAATAAATTAAAACCAAAATCTATGCAATATAACAATAATTTTTTGAAAATAAAAAGTGTATTTTCTATTGCAATTTACAAAAAAATGATTTATCTTTGAATCAAACAAAAGGAGATCATTAACGTATTGTCGCATCGTCAATTGATTGTTAAACTTAACATTTATTCTATTCCGGATGTCCCTTTCAATCAATGGCGGGCCACACCTTCGGGTTGCATTATGCACGGTGGATTACAAAGATTGGTCATACATCCAAATCCTGTTTTCGGGAGTTTAATTTAATCACGGTGCGGCATCTTTATAGGAGTCACGGTTAAAATTTTAGCCGTGACTTTTTTTGTTTCTATTATTTTCTCTTGTTTAGTCGCTCCTTTCTCTTTTATTAATTGGTGTATCTGTTTTTTTATAAACTATTTTACGTGCAAATATGTTGGAAAATATTTCCTTATTTCGCTCAATAATTGTAGATTTGTTGCTACTAAATTGAAAATTATGAATTCGGATATTGATTTAATAAATTCATTAAGAGACGAGTTGAATAGGCATAATTATAACTATTATGTTTTGTCGGCACCTACCATCTCCGATTATGATTTTGATATGAAAATGAAGAAGTTGCAGCGATTAGAGGCATTGCATCCGGAGTTAGATGACCCAAATTCGCCAACTAAAAGAGTGGGTAGTGATATCTCAAATGAATTTAAGCAGATAACTCATTCTTATCCGATGTTATCTTTGGCAAATACCTATTCAAATGCTGAAGTGACAGATTTTTATATGCGCATTAGAAAGGCTTTGGGAGTTGATTTTCTTGTTGATTGTGAGTTGAAATATGATGGTACATCTATCTCATTAAGGTATGAAGATGGACGATTGGTGCGAGCTGTAACGAGGGGTGATGGAGAAAAGGGTGATGATGTGACAGAAAATGTTCGTACAATCTCTTCAATTCCTTTGGTTTTACAAGGATCCGGTTATCCCGAAGTGTTTGAAATCAGAGGTGAGATTTTGATGCCTTGGTCGGTATTTAATGAGTTGAATGTAGAACGTGTAGAGAACGGTTTGCCTCCTTTCGCCAATCCACGAAATGCTGCTTCGGGTACATTGAAGTTGTTAAACTCGAAAGAGGTGGCTAAACGGAAGTTGGATGCCTATTTGTACTATTTTATCAGTGATGATGAAGATTATTCTTCTCATTACGAAAATTTGCAAAAAGCAAAGGAGTGGGGATTTAAGATATCTGACGCAAGCAAGCGATGTTCAACATTAGAAGAGATATTTGACTATATTCAATATTGGGATGATGCTCGTAGAGAGTTGCCGGTAGCTACAGATGGAATAGTCTTGAAAGTAGATGCCGTTGAACAGCAACATTTATTGGGATTTACCTCTAAAACTCCGCGTTGGGCAATTGCATATAAATTTCAAGCAGAAAGAATTGCAACGCAGTTGAAGTCTGTTTCGTTTCAGGTGGGGCGAATGGGCACCATTACTCCCGTAGCAAATTTGGAACCGGTGACACTTTCCGGTACTGTGGTAAAACGCGCTTCGTTGCACAATGCCGATATTATTGCAGGATTGGATTTACATATTGGAGACAGCGTTTATGTTGAAAAGGGAGGAGAGATAATTCCTAAAATAGTTGGGGTCGATGAAGAGGCGCGGAAGAGCGGAGTGGGAGAACGAGTTCATTTTATTTCTCAATGCCCGGAGTGCGGGGCAGAGTTGAAACGAATGGAGGGAGAGGCTGCGCATTATTGTCCTAATGATACAACTTGTCCTCCGCAGATTAAGGGACGTATTATCCATTTTGCCAGTAGGAAAGCTATGAATATCAACTTAGGAGAAGAAAATGTGAATCTTTTTTATGAGTTGGGAATGGTGAAAAATGTGGCAGACTTGTATTCATTGAATTTTCAGGAAATAGCCTCTTTGCCACGTTGGGGAATGCAAAGTGCAAAGCGTTTGGCGGAGAGCTTGGAGCAATCAAAATCGGTGCCATTTGACAGAGTGTTGTTTGCCTTGGGTATTCGATATGTGGGTTCCACTACGGCAAAGAAGATTGCATCGGCATTACAAAATATAGAGGCAATATCTTCAGCTTCTTATCAAACATTAATGGATATAGATGAAGTTGGTGAGGTTATTGCCAATAGTGTTATGGAATTTTTTGCCAATGAGCAGAATCGAGATATAGTGAATCGGTTGAAGGAGGCCGGATTGCAATTTGCCATAAGTCAAGCAGACGAGCAAGCGAGCAATAACTTAGAGGGCTTGTCCATTGTTATTAGTGGAACGTTTGAACGTTATTCTCGC
This sequence comes from Bacteroidales bacterium, assembly GCA_015061185.1. Classification (GTDB taxonomy): domain Bacteria; phylum Bacteroidota; class Bacteroidia; order Bacteroidales; family Paludibacteraceae; genus UBA1181. The sequence continues at coordinate 31,952 of SUWZ01000004.1, read as the reverse complement.
GATGAGTTAAAACAATTAATAGAAGCTCATGGCGGGAAAAATGTCTCTTCCATTTCGTCTAAAACAGATTATGTTTTGGCGGGTGCCAATATGGGCCCGGCAAAGTTGGAAAAGGCTAATGCGTTAGGAGTGAAAATAATCAGTGAAGCAGATTTTATTAAAATGATTGAATAGGTATGTTTTTGAATTGGAAACGGAAATATATTAACTGGCAAATCAAGAAGTTGGCAAAAAAGTTGAAACGCCAAAAGAGTTTTGTCAGTTGGGATGATGCAAATAAAATTGTATTGTTAATCTCATATACTGATTTGAATAGAAATTTTCTTACGTCAGCTTTGGAATTGATGGAAGGGAAGGATGTGCATATTTGGTGTTTTAAAGATGGAAAAGAATTGCCAAAGTTGGATAATGATTTGGTAACATTGTTTAATAGTAAGTCAATCTCTTTTTTTCAAAAGCCTAATAAGATTATTATTAACAAGTATTGGGCGCAAGAGGTAGATTTGTTGTTGGATTTGACAACACAAGAGGTGCTTCCATTAAAATTTTTAGCTGGAATTTCAAAAGCTCCGTGTCGTTGTGGATTGACGAAAGATGATTTTGATATATATGATTTTAAGATGGATATGAATGGGAAAGTTGCTCCCATCGATTTGTTGCAGCAAATTTTACATTACCTCAAAATGATAAAATCGGCATAAGTGACAATGATATAGTTTGTTCATGGTTAGAATCATTTTTAAATAAAATGATATGTTCGAGATACATGTTATAAAAAAATGATATCATAGAGTAATGATAGAATAATTTTTTATACCTTTGAAGTCGCAAATTTAAAAGAGAGAATTTAGGAAAATGATACATACAAAATTTACAGGATTAGGAATTGCTTTGATAACACCTTTCAATGAAGACGAAAGTGTCGATTATGAGCGACTAGGTCGTTTAGTTGAGTATCAATTGCAAAATAATGCAGACTATTTGGTTGTTTTGGGGACAACAGGTGAAACTCCTACTTTGTCTGAAGAGGAGAAGACAGAAATTGTTGATTTTGTAGTTTCTAAGGTAAAGGGTAGAGTTCCTATTGTGTTAGGAGTCGGAGGAAATAACACGGCAGCCATTGTAAAGCGTTTGCAAACCGAATCTTTTGTAGGTATTGATGCGATATTATCTGTTGTTCCGTATTATAATAAACCGTCTCAAGAGGGTATTTATCAGCACTATAGTGCCATAGCTAAAGCATCGAAATTGCCGATTATATTGTACAATGTTCCCGGTCGTACCGGTGTGAATATGCAAGTGGAGACAACGATTCGTTTAGCGCGTGAATTTGATAATATCATAGCCATAAAGGAGGCGTGCGGAAATATGGATCAAATCAATGACATCATCAAGCGCAAGCCGAAAGAGTTTATGGTCTTGTCCGGAGATGATGGCATTGCCTATCCATTAATTACGATGGGGGCGCAAGGTGTGATTTCAGTTATTGGTAATGCTTTCCCAAAAGAATTTGGACGAATGATTCGTTTAAGTTTGCAAGGAGAGTATGAATCTGCACGAGAGATTCATCAGAAATTCACTGATTTGTTTGATTTGTTGTTTGTTGATGGAAACCCTGCCGGAGTAAAATGTATGCTCTCTTTGATGGGTTATATTGATAATAGATTGCGTTTACCACTTGTCCCTACGCGCATGGATACATACGAAAAGATTCGTGACGTGTTGAAAAGTTTGGATGTTAAGTGTTAAATTCGCCCCATGAGATATTTTATTAAATTCTCTTATAAGGGAACAAATTATCATGGTTGGCAGATACAGCCCAACGACATTTCTGTCCAGTCGGTATTGACGGATGCAATGTCGTTGGTTTTTCGTTTTCAGGTAGAGCTAACCGGAGCCGGGAGGACAGATGCCGGTGTTCATGCCGTGAATATGATTGCCCATTTTGATCTCCCTTTTTATATTGAGGATTCATCTAAAGTTGTTTATCGGCTAAATAGTTTGTTGCCCAAGGATATTTCAATTGAATCTATATTTGAAGTTGAAGACTCAATGCATGCACGTTTTAGTGCAAAATCCAGAACCTATAAATATTATGTTTCTACCAAAAAGTCTCCTTTTGATGATGAATTTTCGGCAAGAATTACATTTGCTTTGGATGAAGAAAAAATGAATGAGGCAGCCAAAACGTTGTTTGATTATATTGATTTTACAAGTTTTAGCAAGGTGCATACAGATGTAAAGACGAACAATTGTAAAATCTATCACGCACATTGGGACAGACAGGGTGACTACCTTGTTTTTACCATAAAGGCAGACCGTTTTTTGCGAAATATGGTGAGAGCCATAGTTGGAACATTGATAGAGGTTGGGAAAGGAGCAATCACTGTTGAAGAATTTAGAAATATTATTGAAAGTAAAGATAGATGTGCTGCAGGAATGTCTGTTCCTGCCAAGGGGTTATTTTTGGTTGATGTAGAGTATTAAAAACTTTGTAATCAGAGTGAAAGGTAGTTAAATTATTTTCAGACAAGTTTTATTGAGGTAAGTTGACATTATTCTGATTATTTTGTATCTTTGCAGTATGAATAGTAGGCGATTGGCTTTTTTGCTGGTTTTACTTTTAACGTTTCCTTTGCTAATTCTTTTTGGGTGCTGTTTTCATCACCATGGATGTTGCGAAACGTGTGAAAGTGGACGTGGAGAACATTGTGTTGTTCTTCATCATTGTCATGCACCCTATTCAGATTGTAAAGATTGTTTAGCTTGTTCGATTTCTAATGCAGACGGTTCTGCCTATTCAGCTCGGACAAAAGGTGGTTTGACAGATTTTTCCTACTCTCCATCTGCATTGTTGACTGATGGTTCTGTTCGTTTTTTTTCGCCTTGCTCAGAAGATGCTTTTTATGAGTGTAATACAGTATGTTTATATACCTATGAGTATTTAAGTTTTAAAAATCTACGAGCACCGCCAACCGTTTAGTTTGTATGAATTTTTTGGTAAAAAGAATCAATTTAAAACCATTTCTCAAAGAATTTAAAAATTTGCAAATGTCTCTTAGAAAAGACTTTAAGCAGAGACTATTCTATTGAGACTATATTAAAATTATTAAAATCAAAAATGAAAAATCAGATTAGAAATTTAGGGGTTGTAATCGTGACGTTATTATTAAGTTCATGTCATGATTCTCAATCACATCATCATAAGGTTGACGAAGAGCAACATGAGGATCATCATGGAGTTGTTTTATTTTCGGAGCATGATGCACATCATATAGGATTGCAGGTTGATACAATACGATTAGGAGCATTTTCCAATGTGCTGAAAGTGAGTGGAAAGATTAGTGCAACTCGTAGTGGAGAACAAACGATAGTTGCGCCAACAAGTGGAGTAGTTTTCTTTGCGGGAAAAAATTTGACGGAAGGCATGTATTTGAAAAGTGGTGAAACATTACTTTCTATCTCCTCCAAAAAGATGCAAGATGGAGATGAGGGTGTACGTTTGACTGCTGTTTATGAGGCTGCGAAGAAAGAGTATGATAGAGCGTCAGAGTTGATAAAAGACAACATCATTTCTCAAAAGCATTATGATCAAGCAAAATTGGATTATATGCAAGCGAAAAATGCCTATGATGCCTATTATGAAAATTCATCGGAGCATGGTATTAGTGCAAGTAGTCCTATTTCAGGTTATTTAAAGTCTTTATTGGTAAAACAAGGTGAGTTTGTAACTGTAGGAGACCCGATAGCCATTGTTACACAGAACAAAAGAGTGCAACTTAATGTAGATGTTCCGGAAAAATATGCCCAAGATTTGCCTTCAATCAGAACAGCAAATTTTAAGGTCTCATACGATGATTCTATCTATAAGCTCTCTAATATGTCAGGCAAATTGCTTTCGTACGGAAAGAGTACCTCCCAAGGCTCTTTTATGTTGCCGGTAATATTCGAGTTTGATAATATCTGTAATGTTTTACCCGGAAGTTATGCTGATGTTTATTTATTGGCACGTAAAGAAAATAATGTGATATCCATTCCTCATTCAGCACTATTGGAAGAGCAAGGATTGTATTTTGTCTATCTTCAGACTATGCCGGAACATTATGTAAAACGTGAGGTGAAATTGGGACAATATGATGGTGAACGCCATAGAGTTTTAGATGGATTGGCAGAGGGAGATATTGTTGTAATAAACGGAGCAAAACATTTGAAGATTGCTGAGGCATCTGCCATTATTCCGGAGGGACATAGTCATAATCACTAAACAGCATTAGCTATGTTAAATAAGATTATTAAATTTTCATTAGATAACAGACTCTTTGTTCTTTTGGTTACTATTTTATTAGTAGTTTACGGAGTAAAGAGTACATTGGAAATGGATGTGGATGTTTTTCCTGATCTAAATGCTCCTACCGTTGTGGTTTTGACAGAATCGAATGATTTGGCAGCGGAAGAGGTGGAACGTCTGGTCTCATTTCCCATAGAAACAGCCATGAATGGAGCCTCTGATGTTCGTCGAGTTCGCTCTTCTTCTACCAATGGTTTTTCAGTAGTTTGGGTCGAGTTTGATTGGGATACCGATGTGAATATTGCACGACAGATCGTGACAGAAAAGTTGCAAGTAGTAAGCAATGAATTGCCTAAAAATGTTGGAGTGCCGGTGCTTGCTCCTCAATCATCTATTTTAGGGGAGATGATGATTATTGGGTTGACGTCAGACTCAACTAATCTAAGGGAGTTGCGAACAGTAGCAGAGTGGGAACTTCGTCCTCGAATTTTGGCTTTGGATGGGGTGTCTCAAGTAGCCGTTATAGGCGGTGAGGTGAAGGAGTACCAAATCCTTTTGCATCTTGGAAAAATGAGTCAATACAATGTTCGGTTGGATGAGGTGTTGGCAGCAGTAGAGCAAATGAACATCAATGCATCGGGAGGTTTATTTTATGAATACGGGAACGAATATATTCTGAGAGGAGTGGTTTCCACCAATCGTGTAGAAGAGATTGGGAAGAATGTTGTGAAACTATGTGACGATGCCCCGTTGTTGTTGGAAGACATTGCCGAGATAAAGATTGGTAATAAATTCCCAAAAACAGGTGTTGCATCATTTAATCAAAAAGATGCTGTATTGTTAACAATTACCCGTCAGCCCAACTCCAATGCTGTTGAAGTGACAGAGAATGTTGATAAACTACTTTTGGATGTTCAGAAGCAGTTGCCGCCGGATGTGAAAATTGCCTCTGATATTTTTCGACAATCAGACTTTATTGATAATTCGGTCAATAATGTTTTGAACTCTCTTTTAGAAGGCGGATTTTTTGTTGTATTGGTATTGGTGCTCTTTTTGATGAATAGCAGAACTACCATCATTTCTTTGATAACAATACCGATATCAGTTTTGGTAGCCTTTTTGATTTTGAAATTTATGGGATTGACTATCAATACGATGAGTTTAGGGGGAATTGCTATTGCAATCGGGGCATTGGTTGATGATGCGATAGTGGATGTAGAGAACATCTTTAAACGATTAAAGGAGAATGGGTTAAGACCCAAAGAAGAGCAGTTGTCGGTTTTGCATGTGGTATATGAAGCTTCAAAAGAGGTGCGCAAACCAATTCTTAATTCTACATTGATTATTATAGCCAGTTTTCTTCCGCTCTTTTTCTTGTCCGGAATGGAGGGGAGAATGTTGATGCCTTTGGGAATCTCATTTATCATTGCGTTAAGTGCCTCTACGCTTATTGCTTTGACGTTGACTCCGGTTTTATGTAGTTATTTCCTTTCTATTAATTTGAGTGAAATAAAGGAGCCAAAATGGTTGTTAAATCTGAAAAAAGGTTATCAAAATTTGTTGTATTGGGCCATTCAACATGCAAGAGTTACTTTTGTGACAATATCTATTTTGTTTGTCGTAGCCTTGCTACAGTTGATTTCGTTTGATAGAGATTTTTTACCTCCATTTAATGAAGGCTCATTTACGATAAATTTAGGAGTGAAACCGGGAATATCGTTGGAAGAGTCTGACAAGATAGGTCGTCGGGCGGAAGAGTTGCTATTGGAGATTCCGGAGGTAACATGTGTCGGACGAAAAACAGGACGTGCCGAGTTGGATGAACACGCTTTAGGTATAAATATGTCTGAATTGGAAGTTCCCTATCAATTACAAGAACGTTCCAAAGATGAAGTTGTCGCAGATGTTCGTCATAAGTTATCTCATTTAAAGGGCGTTGTGGTGGAGGTCGGTTCTCCTATTTCACACCGTATAGATGCCATGCTTTCCGGAACAAGAGCTAACATTGCAATCAAGATTTTTGGGTCAGATTTGAATACCTTGTATCGCATAGCCAACGAGGTTAAACATAAAATAGAACCGGTTGAAGGCATTGTTGATTTAAGTGTTGAGCAGCAAGTGGAGCGACCACAAATTCAGATAGAACCCAAGAGAGATATTTTGGCGCGATATGGCATTACTTTGCCCCAATTCAGAGATATGATAGAAGTCTTGTTGGCAGGGAGAGTGGTATCACAAGTTTATGAAGGGAATCGCAATTTCAATTTGGTTGTTAGGGCAGAAGAATCTTATAGAAATTCCATAGAAGAGATTGAGAATATGTTGGTTGATACAAAAGAGGGTAAGGTTCCGTTCTCTAATATAGCTACAATTTCTTCTAAATCAGGTCCCAATACGATTGCACGCGAAGCTGTATCCAGAAAAGTGGTTGTTTCAGCCAATGTCTCCGGAAGAGGTTTAAGTGGTGTTGTAGAAGATATTCAAAAAGAGATTCAAGAATCAGTCTATTTACCGGAAGGATATTACGTGGAATATGGAGGTCAGTTTGAAAGTGAAGAGAGAGCCTCAAAAATTATTGTTTTGATATCCATTCTTTCAGTTATAATCATATTTATTTTGTTATACAATCAATTTAAACGGGTTGATTTATCAATGGTTGTTTTGCTAAATTTACCTTTGGCTTTGATTGGAGGCGTATGGGCCATCTTTTTCTCCGGAGGAATTTTGAATATTCCGGCTATTATAGGCTTTATCTCTTTGTTTGGAATTGCTACACGCAATGGACTCTTGTTGGTGGACAGGTATGAGCTATTAAGGAGGGGTGGAAAATCACTTACAGAGGTAGTAATACAAGGCTCATTAGATAGATTAAATCCAATTTTGATGACAGCTTTGACTTCCGGATTGGCACTTTTGCCACTAGTTTTCAATGGAGATTTGCCGGGAAATGAGATACAGAGTCCTTTAGCAAAGGTAATTTTAGGAGGATTGTTTACATCAACCTTCTTTAATGGATTTATTGTGCCTATCACCTATACTTGGGTGAATAAACGAAAGACAAATAATTAATAATTTCTATGTCAGAATTAAAAATGAAAAGAAATAAGTTAACCCTATTAGTTTTTACTTTATACTTGGTTGGTATGGGTGTTGAAGCTCAATCGTATGTAGATTTATACCCGATTGTTGAGGCTAATAATTATCAATTGAGCATTCTAAAACAAGAGGTAAAGGCCTCCTCCTTAGAGAATAGAAGTACAATTAATTTACCCGACCCTCAAGTAAATTTATCCTATATGTGGGGAGATGAAAATGCCCCTTCAGATAAACGAATGTTAAGTGTTAGTCAAGATTTTGATTTAACAACAATATCCGGAGCGCGCAGGCGATTAGCCAAAAGTAAAGAGGCATCTTCTGAAGCCTATTACAGAGTTGAAAAACAGGCAATTTTAGAAAAATTTTCGCAAAATTGCATCAAGTGGAGATATTTAACAAAACAAATTGAGCAGAGAAATACCACGGCAACTATTTTGTCTCAACTTGCAGAATCCAATCAAAAAAGATATGCCTCCGGCGAATTAAATATTTTGGAATTTAATAAGTTTCAATTCTCTATAGCCGAATTCAATACCCAAATAAGATTGTTGGAATTGGAGCGAGAAAACCTATATCAACAGTTGTGCTATTCCAATGGAGGCATACTAATTGATACAACATTGTTGCAATATGACTTTACACCAATGCCTGTTGATTTTGCAACTTGGTTGGATTCTATATTGGTTTATATTCCGGAAATGCGTTATTATCAACAAAATAAGGAAGTAAGTTCAAGAGAAGAGAAGTTGGCGCAACTATCATGGTTGCCACACTTGAGCGCAGGTTATCAATCAGAAATAACAGATATAGAAGCGATGCGAGGAGGTACTATTGGAGTATCATTGCCATTGTGGGCAAATAAAAACAAGGTGCAATCCCAACGAGCCAATTCTAAGATTGCCGACTTGAGGTATGAAGAGGCTCAATTTCGGATAAAAAGTGAACTGTCTATGCTCTATGAACAAATTGTGGCAATGGAAGAGTTGTTATCAGAATATCAAAACTCCATTCATTCATTTTCTGTTTTAGAACACGAAGCAAAAGCCTATCGTTTAGGAGCTTTATCTGCTTTGGATTATTTAGAGAGTACGATGAGGTATATTGCGTTATATGATGATGTCTTGGAACTTGAATATTTAATTCAAATGAAAAAATTAAGTTTGATGATTTTGGGAAGAGAGTAGTTTGTTGAGAAAAAAAAACGAATTTCGTATAGCAGATGAAAATACCTTTGTATATTTGTGGCTATGAGAAAAATTGAGATGGTTGACCTGAAAAGTCAGTACCACAACATAAAAACAGATGTAGATGCAGCGATTCAAGAGGTGCTTGATTCGACAGTCTTTGTGAAGGGGGGCAAAGTTGAGGCTTTCCGTAAGCACTTTGCAAACTATTTGAATGTTAAGCATGTTATACCGGTTGGTAATGGAACAGATGCATTAATGATTTCGTTAATGGCTTTAGGTTTGAAGCCGGGAGATGAGGTTATAGCTCCCTCGTTTACCTTTGTTGCAACGGCAGAAGTCGTTGCCTTGTTAGGTTTGAAATTGGTCTTGGTGGATGTTGATCCAGACACATTTTGTATATCATTACAAGAAGTAGAAAATGCCATTACGGAGAATACCAAGGTAATCATTCCTGTTCATTTGTTTGGACAAAATGCAGATATGGAGTCCATTTTACGTGTGGCAAGAGAGCATAATTTGTATGTTGTGGAAGATGCTTGTCAATCCATTGGGTCTCATTATACCTTTTCAAATGGGGCAAAGTTTCATTCAGGATGTATGGGAGACATTGGTTGTACCTCGTTTTTCCCCTCTAAAAACTTAGGTTGTTATGGAGATGGGGGAGCAATCTTTACCAATAATGACGAGTTGGCAGAGAAGATACAAAGCATTGCAAATCATGGCATGAAAACACGTTATCACTATGAGCGAGTGGGAGTGAACTCAAGATTAGATACTATCCAAGCTGCAATTTTAGATATTAAATTATCTCATTTGGATAGTTATATCGCTTCTCGCGTGGCTGCCAGTCGATATTATCATGAACATTTAAAGGAGATAGATTGGTTGCGATTGCCAATTGTAGGTACGCAAACGACTCATTCGTACCATCAGTTTACGGTCATTGTAGATAATTACAATCGAAATGATCTTCAAGCGTATCTTAAGGATAGAGCTATTCCAACAATGGTTTATTATCCAAAGCCCTTGCATCTTCAGGATGCCTATCGGACAGAAGAGTGCAAAGAGTTACCGGTGTCCGAATTTTTATCAGAAAAGGTGTTGTCTTTACCGATGCATACTGAGTTGGATGAAGAGCAGTTGGCATACATCGTAGAAACAATTAAATCATTTCCGGCATCTATAAATCAATAACCATGGACTATTTTTTGCATGAAACTTCAATTGTTGATAAGGATTGTCAAATAGGTAAGGGAACAAAAATTTGGCATTTTTCGCATATTATGTCCGGTTCTCAAATTGGAGAGGGATGTAATATTGGTCAAAATGTCGTGATATCTCCTAAGGTGACAATTGGGAACAATGTTAAAATTCAAAACAATGTTTCAGTTTATACAGGTGTTCAATGTGAGGATGATGTTTTTTTAGGACCATCGGTTGTTTTTACGAACGTTATCAATCCCCGAAGTTTTATATCCCGAAAGGAGAGTTTTTTGCCTACAATCATTCGTAGAGGAGCATCAATAGGGGCTAATGCAACAATAGTTTGTGGAAATACTATAGGAGAGTATGCATTAGTAGGAGCAGGCTCTGTTGTGACAAAAGATGTATTACCTTATGCATTAGTTGTGGGAAATCCTGCAAAGCAAGTAGGTTGGGTTTGTCGTTGTGGATGTCGTTTAGAGAAAGATGAGTTGAAGAAAAAAATGGTGTGTAAGGAATGTAGTGAGGAGTATGAATTGGAAGATAATAGTTTAATTTCTAAATAGGTTTAAGATGAATAAGATAAGGTTTGCAGTTGTTGGTCAGGGACATATTGGTAAACGACATGCCGAGATGATTCGTCGAAATGAGTGGGCAGAGTTGGTTGCGGTTTGCGATGTATTGCCCCAAGAAGAGGTTGGTTTATGTGATTTAGAGGTTCCCTATTTCAGGTCGATAGAAGAACTTTTGAGTGCTGGCTTGGGATTAGATGTAGTGAATATCTGTACGCCAAATTATTTTCATGCAGAATATGCATTGTTGTGTCTAAATCATAACCTACATGTTGTATTAGAAAAACCCATAGCCTTGCGTCGTTCGGATGCAGAACAGATAGTTTTTAAATCGTTACAAGTTTCTAAACATGTCTTTTGCGTAATGCAAAACCGCTATTCGCCACCATCTGTATGGTTGAAACAAGTGATAGATGAGAAATTGTTGGGCGATATTTATATGGTTCAGTTAAATTGTTTTTGGAACAGAGATGCACGTTACTACAAACCCGGTAATTGGCATGGTGATGGGAAATTAGATGGAGGTACGTTATTTACTCAATTTTCTCATTTCATTGATATTATGTATTGGTTGTTTGGTGATATTACCAATATTAAAGGAAATTTCCATGATTTTAATCATCAGCAATTAACCGATTTTGAAGATAGCGGAGTTGTTACTTTTGATTTTCTTTCCGGAGGAATGGGATCATTAACCTATTCGACAGCTGTTTGGGATACAAATTTAGAGAGTAGTATTACGATTGTAGGAGAGAAGGGGACTATAAAAGTGGCAGGGCAATATATGAATGAAGTTGTTTATTGTCATATCAAAGATTACGAAATGCCTGTTTTGGCACCAAGTAATCCTCCTAATGACTATGGAGCGTACAAGGGATCAGCTCAAAATCACCATTATGTGATTCAGAATGTAGTTGAGAAATTAAATTCAGATGGTCAGATTACAACTAATGTTTTAGAAGGATTGAAAGTTATTGATATAATTGAGCGTATTTATCAAGTGCGAGATCTTCAGTGGAAGAAACAATCTCGTTAGAATTTTGTAAAAAAACAGAGAAAATAGTTCGTTTTTTATCACTATTTTACTAAATTTGCACTCGCAAAGAGAGATTGTCCCATGGTGTAATGGTAGCACATCAGTTTCTGGCACTGCTTGTTCGGGTTCGAGTCCTGATGGGACAACTAAAAACATGACAAAGTTGATTTTGTCATGTTTTTTTTATTCGATGAAATCGCTTTTTTTTAGGAGTGATAAAATAATCCAATTTTTTGCTTGTATTTTAACATTTATTCATCCGTTATTTTTCTTCCTTTGTTCTATATAAGAGTAACAAAGATGTGATTGATTTAATTAAAGTTACAAAGACGATTGTCGATGTGAAAACTTTAGATAAAAATCTTTTTATCTACTATACCATCTAAACCTATTACACTTGTGTTATCATGTTCTTGATCTTCAAGGCTTCCCACTCGGAAGCCTTGTTGGTTATTATACGGTATAGGCAATAGTTGACATTCTCTATAATTGGAAATATCCATCTATATTTTCTGCATTTAACAACTTTTTCGGAATAAATTCAAAAATTACACGAAATGAATTTATAGACCAATCTAATATATATTCAAATACATCCTAAACGGAATTTATGAGCCGTAATAGAAAAATCGTAATTTATAGAAGTTACCTTAAAAATTTCTTAGAAAAAAATGTTGAAAAACCCTTTGTTTTCGTACTATTTTGCAGTGTGACAAATAAATCTAATTGATTGACAAATTTTTCCAATTGATTCTGCTTATTGTGTCGTTATATTTGCAATGTCAAGAGAGACAAACAGAATTTGCATAATGATTCTAGATTTTATATATATACTATTCGTTGATTTTTTTAATTTTAGTTCATTGCTTATCAAACTTAAACCGTTATTACACTAATTGTTATCATGTTCTTGATCCTAATAAGACTTCTTCTTTAAATTAATTGAAAAGGGGAAGTCTTGTTATTTTTAGGTAGGTCCTATAAATTCAAATAAAAACATCCAAAGATATTTTTAGTACCCCTCCTAAAATAAATTCAAAAGCATCCAAAACAGAATTTATGAGTCATAAATAGAAAATCGTAATTTATAGTCGTTGCCATAAGGTGCACTATCTCCAAAATAGCAATATTCAATTATATACAAAATATTTACGAAAATTTTGAAACATAAGTAAAAAATATAAATTGTAAAACTTCGATGGAATCGGATATTTTTGTATAGTGAAAAAAATATCCAATTATTTGACAGATAAATCCAAATCTAAGAAATTTAAATCTTATTTCTTTGCAATGTCGAGAGAGACAAATTTTATTTGAAAAGATTCATTGTAAAATATACTATTCATTGATTTGAAATATTTGTAGTTCATTGTAAATTGCCTATTGTATTGTTCATTGGTTTTAGTATTTAGCAATAGGCCGACCAAAAACATTCATTACACTTACTTACATGTTCTAGAGATCCAGCAGGTTTGCCCCCCAGTGATGGGCGGTGCCTGGGTGATCTAGATTTTTTTTTCAATTTTATTTTGTTTTTTGCATATTTTATGTATTTTTACATCGTAAAGTATTGTGTATGTGAATTTAAGGATAGATAGTTATAAATGGTTCGGCGTTTTCGATTCAAATATATAATAATTGGTTTGCTACAGCTATTAAGTGGTTGGAGTGTCCAGTTGAGGGCGGACAATGTATCTGTTCGTCTTGATCCATCTGTGACTTATCAAACTGTTGAAGGAATTGGGGGTGGTATAGTTTATTACCTAGATTGGGTTACTACACACAAGAATAAAGCCATTGTTTATGACACTATTTTCACAGGATTAGGAATTTCAGGTTTGCGAATAGCTAATTGGGCGCAAGAGGATACAGCTGATTTAAAGCATGAGAAAGAGATTATGGCTGAGGCAAGGAAACGACTAGGAAAGAAGTTTTTTACACTTATGTCTTGTTGGTCTGCGCCAGCTTACCTTAAGGCTAATAATTCTCTTAGAGGAACAGGTTCCGGTTCTGTAAAAGCCTCTTTGAAAAAACAGAATGGTAAGTTTATGTATAATGAGTACGGAAAGTGGTGGCGAAAATCAATTGAACGATATCAAGCTGTTGGTATTAGTCCTGATTATGTCAGTATTCAGAATGAGCCTGATATGGATGCTACTTACGAGGCTACGTTGTTTAATCCTACTGAGAGCTGGGATGTAGCCTCTTACGGAGCTGCACTTTCTGCTGTTGCCAATAATTTTAATGGTTTGTCACCTCGTCCGAAATTAATTGGACCGGAAGTTATGGGTATTGGTTGGCAACAAACTCAAAAATATGTTTGGGAGTTAGATCAAAATTTGTTAGGAGGTTATTGTTTTCACTATTATCATAGTGGTTTAAATGATCATGATGCCTTGGATTTACGTTATAGTTATCCTGATGATTTTACCGATGCGATGAAAGGGCTTTTTACCGATTATGGGTATAGTAAACCTATGTTTATGACAGAAAATAGCTCTTTAAGAGAACGTCAGCAAAATGACCCGGTCTTAATGGCGTGGTTTATCTCAAAAGCATTCAACGAAAATAGAGTTGCATCCTATTTGCATTGGAATTTGTTATGGGGAAATGAAGGTGATGGTTGTATTAATCTTGATTTTGATGAACAAGGTTATAATTCTGAGTCAGGGTATGTCATACAAGGTGATTATCATGCACTAAGACATTATACTAAGTATGTTCAGAGAGGATGGAAGGTCTTTAGTTCTTCTACTAATAATAGGGATATCTTGGCAACGGCTTTTAAGTCTCCTTCTAATGATGCCTACACGTTGGTGATTGTGAATAAGGGTCAAAAATGGCATAATGTGTCGCACAACTTGTCGCTGACGGGATTTCAGATGGAAGTTGTTCAGTCTATCCCTGCTAATGGTGTATGGAGTTCCCCAATTACCGACTTTTCTAACGGATTGAATGTTGCACCTAATTCGATAGTAACGATAGCATATCACAAAAATCCTGATTTATGTATTTGGGGTGAAAACGGTGATGGTATTTGGTCCGAAGCGGATAAGTGGAGTGGAGGGAAAGTTCCTTCTGAGTGGGATTATGTTCAGATTAAGTCCGGTGTGTGTGCTGTAAAAGATTTGTTTCATACATCTGAGATTGTTGTTCAAGAAGGGGCTGAATTGAACATTAATGAGCTATCTGTAGCCAACGATTTAAAAGTTCATAAAGGTCTCTTGTCTCTTAATAGTGGACCAAATAACATATCTCTACGAGGGGTAATTACAGCAATTGATACCGCAACAATATTCGTCGATGAGGATGCTTATACATTGCTGCTTTCCGGAGAATTGAAAGGAAACGGAGAGATTATTAAAAGAGGAAAAGGTAAGTTGCTTTTGGAGAGTGAGGCGAAAAATTTCTCGGGTTCATGGAAGGTTGATGGGGGAATCTTGGAAAATTCAATTAACCAAGCCTTTGGTTATCGTCCGATTTATGTCTCAAATGGTGCTCATCTTTCTATATTATATGAAGATTCGATTGTTGCATTGGAATTGGAAAGAGGGGGAACCGTTCGTTTGAATTCCGACTTGCGAGTGAGAGAAGCTGTCATTGCAGATTCTGTTCTTGCTAATGGAACTTATACAGCAGAAGATTTTCCTGGACTATTGGAGGGTGATGCTAAATTGATAGTCTATTATCCTTATCCGGCTTTAGATAAATGGGGTGATGGAGCTATATCACAAGTGGTAATGGAGGGAACTAAAATAGTTCCATTCTATTTCTCTTATGCCAATGTCAGTGATATACGAGTAGAATGGAATCCATATCAGCCTATAGGTGTGAATGTTACTTTTGATGGTTCAGAACAGGATAGGTATATTTCTGTTTCCGGAACATTAAAAGAAGAGGGACTTTTCAAATATACTGTTGTTGCTATGGGCTATAAAGATAGTACAATTACGGTTGAAGGATTGATTTCAACTCCTGCTGCTATTACTACAGATTTAGCAGATTCCTACTCCGACTCTCAATTGCAAATTAAACTCTCATCGACAGAAACCGGTGTTTTTGCAGAATTGTCACAACCTATTTCAAGTTCAGTTGATTATACTATACTTGATTTGCAAGGAAGAGAAATTCATAGAGGAAGAATCGAATCAGATGATAATTTACGTCATCCATTGAATTTTAATTTCCCACTAAAAGGTCTTTATATCTTCTCTTGGCTTTCAGACGATGCAAATGGAGCTGTACGGTTTGTTGTAGAGTAAGTGGATATTAGCCCTATAGCTTTAACAGATAGCTGAAAATTCATTTTGCAAAATTTTTGAATTTATTATGAGCCGATTTTTGATTGAACGGTGTGTGTCATGCGAGTTCTGTGATCTAATGTGAATAAACAATTGCTGAAAGAATATTGTAAATTTCATCTCTTTATTTGTAATTTTATTATATCCGATGAATTTATTGAACTTGCCTAACATTATGATGCAACAGAAAGAATAAAATTTAAAAATAATAGATGTTACCTTACTATATTTCCAATTTTAAATTCGTCTATTAACCTAAAATACCTTATCTTTGTGGGTGTGTTAATTAAACAATGGTTTCTGTAGTTCCTGATTATAGAAATTGTTATAAGTTAATGAAAGGAGAATGTTGATTTTTTTTCTGCTATTTTCATTATAAAAAATGAATAGAGTAGGGAAGTTGGGAAAAATAATATAATAATGAAAGCATACCAAACTTTGTTGTTTTTAGTTTCGGTTCTACTAATATTGGTGGGATTGTGTTTTGTGTTTCCGGAAAATATATCAATAGGAGGATTAACATTACGTTATCCAACTTTGGAACAAGCCTTACGTAAGTCTAACGGAGATAAAGAGTCTGTTGAGGAGAAGTTGAGAAAAGCAGAAGAGGAGTTGAAGATGCAATTTGTACGAGATTCTATTCTTAGAGATTCTTTGGATAGAGTTTTTGCAGAATTACATGCAGATTCCTTAAATTATGTTGATTCGCTGAATGCCTACCAAAAGATGTTGTTAAATGGTTCAGTAAAAATTTCGTTTCCCAATAACGATATATCAAAAATCTTTCCATTCTTTAGAATGTTAGAGCAATGTGCAAAGGGAAAAGATTTAGTAAGAATTTTGCATTATGGAGATTCTCAAATTGAGGCAGATAGAATATCAAGTTACATCAGAGAGCAGTTACAGCAGAAATTTGGAGGTTATGGTCCCGGTATGGCTCCGGCTATTCAGCCAATACCATCGATGTCTGTTTCACAGTTTGCTTCAGACAGTTTACCTCGTTTTATTGCCGATGGGACAATGCGTCAGAAATTGTCTCATAATCGTTACGGAGTGTTAGCACAAATGGCTCTTTTAGATGGAAAAGTTACGTTGAACTATTCGGCTCGAAATTGGAAAAAAACACAACCGCGAACCAAGAAATTCTCTCAAGTTCGGTTGTTAGTAGGAAAAACTTCAGATGATTTTTCTGCCAAGTTGGTTGTTGACGGACTTCAGGATTCTCTGCAATATATATATGACCCATCTGAGGAGGTTTCTGTTTTGAAATGGCAGTTAGATACTACTATATCTAAATTCAAATTGGTATTGTCGGGGAAGGCTGAACTATATGGCGTTGCAATAGATGGAAGAAGTGGAGTTGCTGTTGATAATGTGCCATTGAGGGGGAGTTCGGGGACATTTTTTCACAGAATATCCCCAACACTATTGTCTCGTTCAATGGATGCCCTTAATGTACGTATGATTTTATTGGAATTTGGTGGGAATGCGACCCCATACGTAAATAGCGACGAAAGTGTATCCGATTATAAACAGATGATTGCACGTCAAATTCGTTATTTAAAAAGTCATTATCCAAAGGCTCAAATATTATTGATTGGTCCGGCTGATATGTCGATGAAAATAGATGGAGAGCTGCAAACTTATCCATTTTTGGAGGAGATTGTGAATGCGATGGAAGAGGCTGCATTAGAAAATGATGCCTATTTTTGGAATATGTATCAGGTGATGGGAGGCAGAAACTCGATGGTAAAATGGGTTGAGCATCAGCCGGCATGGGCAGCCTCTGATTACATTCATTTTACAGAGTCTGGCGCAAATAAGATTGCAAGCTTTTTCGTTCAATCGTTTATGAATTATTATGAATATTATCAATTCTTGAAGAGAAATAAAAAGTGGAGTGGTGTTGAGTAAGATGAGAAAGATATTATTGTTTTTGGGAGTGTTCTTTTATGTAAGTCAGGCGATTGCAGTTCAAGATTCGCTTGAAACAGAAGATAGAAAAACATTCGAATTTATTGCCGATTCGTTAAATGAAATGATTTTTTTAGGGAATAATTCCGATTTTCGTTGCAAATTTTACGATAAAATTGATTCCTTTCGTACCACTGGAAAAGGTCGAATAAATATTCTCCATATAGGAGGCTCTCATGTGCAGGCAGATATTTTTTCGCACACGGTACGTTGTCGTATAGATTCGTTAAATGGCGAATTTAAGCCAAGTAGAGGGATTTTGTTTCCTTATCAAGTTGCTAAAACAAATAATCCGACCAATTACAAGGTAACATACGCAGGAGAGTGGAAGTCTTCGCGCAATATCAAAAGAGATAGAGAAGCCATTTTGGGAGTGACTGGCATGGCTGTTTCTACTATGGATACTATAGCGGAAATACGAATAAAATTGAATCCGAAAGACTCTGTGGGGCGATGGAGTTTTACACGGTTGAAGTTGTTGGGATATGCAGAACACCCCAAAGTTATGCCACTATTAAAATTGGGAAATTCATCTTTTTTGCATCCTATTTACGACTCTGTAGCATCTACATATACCTACATACTTTCAGTTCCTATGGATTCCTTGAATTTGATAATATCTCAAACAGATACCATCTCACATCGTTTTACATTGACAGGTTTGCTTTTAGAGAATGATGAGCCGGGCATTGTATATCACTCTATCGGGGTGAATGGGGCTTCGGTACCATCTTATCTGTCTTGTCCTAATTTTGAGAGAGATTTAAATTTGATTCGTCCTGATATGGTTATTTTTGCCATTGGGATAAATGATGCTGTTCCACAGAATTTTTCAAAAAATAATTTTATAGCCAATTATGATTCATTGTTATCAAAATTCAGAAAAGTTTCTCCCGATTGTTTTTTTGTATTTGTGTCGAACAATGATTCGTATCGCAAAATTAAAAGACGTTATCGAAGAACACGTTATCAGTTGAATACCAATGGTGTTTTAGCGAGAGAAGCTTTTGTAACGTTGGCAGAGAAACATGATGGTTCGCTATGGGATTTGTTTTCCATAATGGGTGGCTTGGATTCGATAAAAAAATGGGAAGAAAGTGGTTTGTCACAAAAAGATAAAGTACACTTTACCAAAGCAGGATATACATTAGTTGGAAATCTTTTTTTTGAAGCATTTCTTAACTCCTACAATAATAAAGATTAAAACGAACAGATATGTTATTGGAATTTTTAAAAGATACATTTGCATTTGATCCTAATTCACCGTTGTTATTTACGCAACTCTATTTTTGGGTCTTTTTTATCTTTGTATTCGCCATTTTTAGCTTTTTACATAACAAAATATTGATGCGGAATGCATTTTTATTTTTTGTCAGTTTATTCTTTTACTATAAGACAAGTGGTTGGTTTACACTAATATTGATTTTTGCCACCTTCTTTAACTACATAGATGGATTTTTGATTCATAAGAGTAAGACTGATGGGAAAAGGTTAACATGGCTGATTGTTGGGTTATTGGTGAATTTGTTAACTCTTTCTTACTTCAAATACTCCTATTTCTTTTCTGATATGATTAAAGACCTCTTGGGTGTGGAATTACCTGTTTTTAATGCCTTTGCGTGGATTGGGAATCAGTTGGTAGGTGCTCCTTACTTTTCGGTAGATCAAATTTTGCTTCCGGTTGGAATTTCATTTTACACTTTCCAATGTATTAGTTATTTAATGGATATTTTTAGGAAGAGGGTAGAACCGGTGAAAAATATTTTGAATTTTGGTTTTTATGTAACATTTTTTCCCCAGTTGGTGGCAGGTCCGATTGTCAGAGCAAGTGCATTTATTCCTCAAATTTATAAAAAGTATTTTTTGTCCAGAAAACAGTTCGGAATTGCCATGTTTTGGATTGTTAATGGTATGGCAAAAAAGATAATTTTGAGCGATTATATTGCTGTGAATTTTGTGGATAGAGTTTTTGAGAATCCGACGATGTTTACTGGTTTTGAAAATTTAGTTGCTTTGTTTGGCTATTCATTACAAGTCTATGCCGACTTTTCAGGATATACAGATATTGCCATTGGGACTGCTATGTTGATGGGCTTTTATTTGCCAAAGAACTTTGATTCCCCATATAAAGCTACCAATCCCGGCGGATTTTGGAAGCGTTGGCATATCTCTCTTTCTCAATGGTTGCAGGACTATTTGTATATACCGTTAGGAGGAAACAGAACAGCATCAGTTGGAACCTATGCCTGTATTTTAACCATTTCATTGGTAGGAATGATTTTATCCGGAAGTATTTGGGTTGCCGTGGCTGTCCTCTCTATTGCTTTGATTGTTACCATTAATTGTTATAAGTATCCAGAGAAGAAGAAAAATCTGACATCCAATATGAACCGTCTTAATACGATGTTATTAGGAGGTTTGTGGCATGGTGCAAGTTGGAACTTTATGATTTGGGGAGGTTTAAATGGTTTAGGAATGATTGTGTATCGTTTTTGGAAAGATATGAATGTTTGGATACGAACATTTGCTATATCACTGTTGACACTATTTTGTCTTTTGATGGCTAAATTCTTTCCTGCTCCATTTTGGAACATCGCAGTTATTTGGTCCGGTATAATTTGGATAGGAACTTTGATTCGTTGTATCTATAACCTCTTGGGCGGAAAATCAGAGATGAAGACGTTAGAGATGTGTTGGGCAGTTTTCCAAACTTTTGTCTTTATTACATGGACACGTTTGTTTTTCCGAGCAGGCTCTAATTTGAATCCGGCAGAGGCGAATGAAAAAGCTTGGAATACAGCCAAAGATATGGTCGCCCAAATTGGAGGAACTTGGGATTTTTCGTTAATCCCCGATATAGTTGTTGGTTATTGGAATGTATTTATTCTGATTGTGATAGGAATGATAATTCACTGGTTTCCTGTTAAATTTAAGCGTTGGTACCGTATGAATTTTGCAATGTTGCCATTGTGGTTGATGGCGATTGTTGTAGCTTTTGCAACCTTTATTGTTTATCAATTTGTTACAGCAGATTTGCAACAATTTATTTATTTCCAATTTTAGAAGTTGTTTAAATTTTATTTCGAGTATATTTGAGTGAGTTTTTTAAATCTATTTATATTTTTCTTTTGCAGAAAATAGTGGACTATTATCAAAAATGAAGAATAAAAATAGGTTTAAGGTGAGTTCTATAAATTCACCGTTTAAGATTTAAAAAGTGTAAATCGAAGATTGATAAACTTTTCGGTACTTTTTGATTTATTTTGGCAAATTGCTGCTTGTTAGTCGGTCTCAGTGCTTGCACTGCTTCCTTCTTTCGCATAGTAATTTACTCGAAATAAATTCAAAAATTCCACGAAATGAATTTATAGGATCCACCTAAAAGAATCTCAAAAATGTCGAAAATAAGAGAGTGAAACTCTAAAATATCTTTTTAATAAAATTTAAACAGTTTCTTAGAGTATCCCATAATGCGGGTATAGGCTATATCAACTATTATGCAAAATTTAATAATTGGAATGTATGACAAAGTATGATATTCGGTTATAGAAGTTTATAAAGTGTAAACAATAAAAAATAATTTATGATGAGAAGTGTGTTTGATAATTATATTTTGTTTAACTTTGCAGAAAAATTGAGAAGTAGTACAAATTTATATTCCCATAATTAAGAAAAAATGGAAAATATACCCCCATTTTCGGTTTTCGCTGGTTCTAATACTAAGTATTTGGCGGAAGAGATATGCAATTGTTTAGGTTGCAAGTTAGGAAAAATGAACTTACAAAAATTTGCTGATGGTGAGTTCGGTGTTTCATACGAAGAGTCTGTTAGAGGTCACTATGTATTCTTGGTACAATCTACGGTTCCTAATGCAGATAATTTGATGGAATTATTGTTGATGATTGATGCTGCAAAGAGAGCTTCTGCAGATAAAATCATTGCGGTTATTCCTTATTTTGGATGGGCAAGACAAGATCGTAAGGATAAACCACGTGTGGCTATCGGTGCTAAATTAGTTGCAGATTTATTGATGGTTGCAGGTATTGATCGTTTGATTACGATGGATTTACATGCAGACCAGATTCAAGGGTTCTTTAATGTTCCTGTAGATCATCTTTATGCGTCAACAGTATTTTTACCTCACATCCAATCCTTAAATTTGGAAAATTTGGTTATTGCGTCTCCAGATGTAGGAGGTTCTAAGAGAGCTAATTCCTATTCTAAATTCTTGGGTTGTCCAATGGTTCTTTGTCATAAAAGCAGAGAAAAGGCTAATGTTGTAAGTGAAATGACAATTATTGGTGATGTAAAAGGAAAGAATGTTATTATCTTAGATGATATGGTAGATACAGCAGGAACTTTGACAAAAGCTGCCGGTATCATGTCAAATGCTGGAGCCGTTTCAGTTCGTGCGGTTGTTTCTCATCCTGTAATGTCAGATCCTGCTAGTTCACGTGTTGATGAATCCAGTTTGGAGGAAATTATTTTCACTAATTCAATACCATTCAACAAGAGTTGCCGTAAGGCACATATTTTGTCTATTGCACCTTTGTTTGCTGATACGATTCAGCGTGTGATGGATAATCGTTCTATTAGCGAAAATTATTTGACATAATTATTTGTCTTACCATAAAACCTAGGAGTCGGAATCATTAGTTTCGGCTCCTTTTTTTAGTGTACCATGTAAATGACTTTGCAAGAAGAGCCAGAGTGAATTGGGTATGAAGGAAAGAGGATTTTTGAGGAAGTGATATGAGATTGTTGTTGTGAAATGGTTGTTATTAAAGATGAAGCAACGAGATTTATCACAAAAAGTTAGTGGAAATCCGAAATAGTT
Organism: Bacteroidales bacterium; assembly: GCA_015061185.1. Taxonomy (GTDB): domain Bacteria; phylum Bacteroidota; class Bacteroidia; order Bacteroidales; family Paludibacteraceae; genus UBA1181. The sequence continues at coordinate 9,458 of SUWZ01000004.1, read as the reverse complement.
GTCTTTAAAATTTGCAGTAAAGTAAAAATGTAATATCTTTGCACCGCTTTTGAGAATGCATGACATTCTATTAGTGTGATGGGAAATTAAGCCATTTCTAAAAAAACAAATTGTAAAACTTAATTTTGAGTAACACAAATGAAAACTTTTGAATTAAAAGGTGTTGACAGAGCAACTGTAGGGAAAAAAGCAGTTAAGGCTCTTAGAAAAGAAGGTATGATTCCATGCGTATTGTATGGAGGAGAGAAAAATGTAAATTTCCAAGTTTCAGTTGGAGATGTTCGTAAATTGATTTACACTCCAGAGATTTTCTTGGTAGAATTGGAGGTAGAGGGCGTTGCTTACAAAGCAATTGTAAAGGATCTTCAATTCCACCCTGTAAAAGACAATGTATTGCACATCGATTTCTTGCAAGTATTTGAAGATAAAGATGTTGTAATGGAAGTTCCTGTTAAATTGGAAGGTTTGGCAGATGGTGTACGCATGGGAGGTAAGTTGAGCCAAGAGTTACGTAAGTTGAAAGTTAAAGCAAATTACAAAAATATTCCTGAAAGATTGGTTGTTAATGTTGAAAAGTTGGGTCTTGGAAAGACAATCCAAGTTGGTGCTTTGTCATACGATAACTTGACAATCTTGAATAGCGTTAACAATGTTGTAGCTGCTGTTAAGTTGACAAGAGCTGCAAGAGGTGCTGCTGCTAAACAATAATGTAGATGAAATATTTGGTTGTTGGTTTGGGTAATATCGGAAACGAGTATTCCAATACCCGACACAATATAGGTTTTAAGGTATTGGACGCTTTTGCTAAGGCGTCCAATATTGTTTTTGATGAATGTGCACGGTATGGTGCTATCGCTAAATGTCGTGTAAAAAATGCAGAGCTGATCTTGTTAAAGCCTTCTACCTACATGAATTTAAGTGGTAATGCAGTTCGGTATTGGCTTAATAAAGAGAATATTCCGATTGAGAATCTTTTGATTATTGTTGATGATTTGTCTCTCACCTTTGGGGCTATTCGTCTTAAAGGAAATGGAAGTTCCGGTGGTCATAATGGCTTGAAGAGTATAGAACAACTTATCGGTGCCAAATATTCTCGTTTGCGTTTTGGTATTGGCAATGATTTTCCTAAGGGGATGCAGGTGGAATTTGTTCTTGGTGAATGGTCTGATGAAGAACAAGAGGCTTTGCAACCTCGTATCGAGATGGCTTGTGAAGTGATTAAAAGTTTTTGCTTGGCAGGCTTGCAAAATACTATGAACCTCTACAATAATAAGTAGAGAATCTTCTATTGCTCTATGAGGAATAGTCACTATCTCAACCTTATTCTTTGAACAGATGTAGATGTTGAAGTGAAGAGTTTAATTTAAATATATATATATACATACAAATGGAAAAAAGAAAAGTTAGAGTGCGTTTCGCACCCAGCCCGACAGGTCCTTTGCACATTGGTGGAGTAAGAACTTGTTTGTACAATTATCTATTTGCAAAAAAACATGGAGGAGATCTTCTTCTCCGAATCGAAGATACAGACTCTCAGCGATTTGTTCCCGGAGCTGAAGAGTACATTATTGAAGCCTTTAAATGGTTAGGGATTAAGTTTGACGAAGGTGTTGGTGTTGGTGGAGATTGTGGACCTTATCGTCAGAGCGAGCGTAGAGACATCTACAAAAAGTATGTGCAACAATTGTTGGATGCGGATTGTGCTTATTATGCTTTCGATACCCCTGAAGAGTTGGAGGCTAAACGTCAGCAAATCCCGAACTTTCAATATGACTCTCATACCCGTATGTCTGGAGTGAATTCATTGACTCTTTCTGCAGATGAGGTGAAGAAAAGAATTGAGTCAGGGGAGAAATATGTAGTGCGTGTAAAAATTCAACCTAACGAAGATGTTGTGGTGAATGATATGGTAAGAGGTAAGGTTGTTATTAATTCTAATGTATTGGATGATAAGGTTTTGTATAAATCTGCAGATGAGTTGCCAACTTATCATTTGGCTAATATTGTTGACGACCATTTGATGGGAATTACCCATGTGATTCGAGGTGAAGAGTGGTTGCCTTCTGCTCCTTTACATCTCCTTTTATATCGTTATTTTGGGTGGGAAGATACGATGCCTCAATTTGCTCACTTGCCATTGTTGCTAAAGCCCGAAGGTAATGGTAAATTGAGTAAAAGAGATGGCGATCGTTTAGGATTCCCTGTTTTTCCTTTGCAATGGAATGATCCGGTTACTGGTGCAATCTCTTCCGGATATCGTGAGTCCGGTTATCAACCGGAAGCTGTCGTTAACTTCCTTGCTTTATTGGGGTGGAACCCGGGTACAGACCAAGAGTTGTTCTCTATGCAAGAGTTGATAGAGCTATTTTCTATTGATAGAGTAAGTAAATCCGGAGCTCGTTTTAATTATGAAAAGGGTATTTGGTTTAATCATGAATACTTGATAAAAAAATCGGATGAAGAGGTGGCTCAATTGTTTCTCCCTATATTGAAGGAGAAGGGGTATGATTGTGAAATGAAACGTCTTACTTATATTGTTTCTTTGATTAAGGAACGTATTAATTTCCCTGCCGATTTATGGGAGCAAGCGAACTTCTTCTTTGAAGCACCAACAGAGTATGATGAAAAATCTTTGAAAAAAAGATGGAAACCGGAAAGCCCTCAATATTTGACTGAGTTATGTGACGTGTTGAATGGGTTAGACGATTTTTCTAAAGTAGAAGAGAATGAGAAAGTTGTTTTGGATTGGGTGGCTTCTAAGGAATATCACTTAGGAACTATGATGAATTCGTTCCGAATCACGTTGGTAGGGGCTGCAAAGGGTCCTCACATTTTCAATATTATTGATATTTTAGGAAAAGAAGAGACGTTATCTCGTGTTCGTCGTGCACTTGAAATAATAAAATGAAACTATTATACAATATTGCAATGTTGATTTACCAATCATTTATTTGGTTGGCATCGAAATTCAACAATAATAAAGCAACACTTTTTTTATCAGGTAGAGAGAATGTTTTTGCTCTTTTAGAGCAAAAACGTTTACCTGGTGAACGCTATGTTTGGTTTCACGCCGCATCCTTAGGTGAGTTTGAACAAGGAAGACCGATTATGGAATCGCTTAAAAATTCTCATCCTGAGTATAAAATCCTTCTTACATTCTTTTCTCCCTCCGGTTATGAGGTGAGGAAAGATTATCAAGGAGCTGATATTATTTGTTACCTCCCGATGGATATGTCGTGGAATGTGAAACGTTTTTTGGATATTGTTCAACCTGATTGTGCAATTTTTATCAAATATGAGTTTTGGATGAATTATCTTTTGGAATTGAAGAAGCGTCAGATCAAAACTTATATTGTTTCTGCAATATTTAGGGAGTCTCAACTTTTCTTCCGAAGTTATGGAGGTTTTTATCGCCGACTTTTAAAATCGTTCACCCATTTGTTTGTCCAAAATGATGAGTCGGTTCGTTTGCTTCATTCCATTGGGTTTGATAATGTTACTAAGGTAGGGGATACTCGTTTTGATAGAGTGGCTGATATTGCAGCAAAATCAAAAGATTTACCTATAGTTCAGGCTTTTAAGTCAGACGCTAAGGTTTTAATTGCAGGAAGTTCTTGGCCTAATGATGAGAATATCCTACTTCCTTACTTTAATCAAAATTCTTCTCTTAAACTAATTATTGCTCCTCATGAAATAGATGAAGAACATTTGCAATCTATTATTTCTCAATTAAAGCGACCGTATATCCGTTATTCACAAGCTACTATTGAGAATGTAAAAGAGGCGGATTGTTTGATTATAGATTGTTTCGGATTGCTTTCTTCTATTTACAGGTATGGCGAAATTGCTTATATAGGAGGCGGATTTGGAGTCGGAATTCACAATATCTTGGAAGCTGCCGTTTATGGTATCCCCGTTATCTTTGGCCCTAATTTTAGAAAATTTCAAGAGGCGGTGGATTTACAACAAAAAGGAGGCGCATTTGTTATTGACAATTATGAAAGCTTTTCTCAAATTATGAGCGAGTTTTTAGAAGAAAATTCCGCTCTTTACTCATCTGCTTGTAAGGTTTCTAACGACTATTCTCAAGCCAATAAAGGGGCAACATCCAAAGTGGTGAATGCAATTTTTAATCAGAGGTAAGTACATAAAACTTGTTGACGGACTTTATACCATAACCTCGTCAAAAAATTATTCTACTATTAAAGATTAATAGATAAAAATTATTATTTTTGCTTTGAAATTTTAGTACTAAGGTTTGTTTAGTTGTGAGAAAAGTTTTACTATACATACTTTTATTTATAGGATTAGGTTCTTTCTTTCAAGATGAGAATCTCGTCAATTCTATATCTGAAGAGTATGTTGTAGAGGATAGTGAAAATATTGCGACAATTGAGCGAGATACAAATGAAGATTTCTCGGATTTCTTTCAGTTTAAGAGTTTTTCATTGGCATCTCAATTTGTTGTTATTTCTTTAGAGAATTACTTTTCCTACAGAAATTTCACCTCCTTTAAGTATTGGTTATCTCACTCTTTTTATATCGAACATTGTAAAACTCTACTAAAATCGGTTGTATATAGTAGAAAACTATTTTGCTCTTTTATTGCAGAAAGAGGGTACTATATCTATTGTTTGCGCAAGATAATTATTTGAATTCAGGGTTATTCTTATTTTGATTATTTCTGTAATCGGTGTGATGATTTAGAAGAAAAGGTATGTCGTTTCAGTACGCATATATTATTCTCATTTTGTAATTATCCATCGAGTTAGTCGGAAATAGTTTCAATCTTTTTTAGCTATTATTTAGATCGCATTTTGCATTTATGTGAAATAGGTTCTATGTTCTTATTGTTTGCTTAAATGAAAAGGACTTAGACTCTCTCAGTTCCAACTTTTGTTAGCGAAATGTTATTCTATGAAATTTAATCTATTCAATCAGATAGATGATAATAGCTTTATATAACTTCTATTTATTAATAATAAAACAAATTCGGTTAATTATAGAAGTAACTAAAATAAAATAACTTATTAAATTCAGATAATTATATTTATGGAAAATTTTGAATTATTAGATAAAGATATCCTTACTGTTTCAGAAGGTCGTATTGTTAAAGGAAAAAAAACACCATTATTCGGAATCGTACTATTTCTTGTCGGACTTTTAATTACCGGAGTATCCTCTATGGGAGTTATTGCTGTAGATGGTTTGCAGATATTTGTTTTTTCTGTAGGGTTGGTTCTTCTTGTTTATGGTATTGTAAAAATGTTTGTGAGGGGAGATAGTTTTGTAGATTCTGTGTCCAATTTACAATTAGAGAAAGAGGAGTTGTATTTTGATATTTCAGAATTTGAAAAACTAAAGAGTTTTTATAATGATAAGAAATTCTCGAAGATTTCAGATTTAAAAGTAAGTCCTCAAGGAGGTGGTGTTTTATTAACCATTTATGGAACAAAAAATGGAACCTTGTATTATAGTCAACTTTCAAAATATGTTCCCTACCAATATGTTCCAATTACCAAAACCATTGAACATGAATCTAATGAAAATATTGAGATATTGAATTTAATTAATCACTATAAAAAATAATATCTATGTTAGTTTTAATGGTTGTATTGTTTCTGTTGGGATATGCTGCCATCGCAATGGAACATCAAATCAATGTCAATAAGGCAGCTTCGGCATTAGTGTTATGTTGTTTTCTTTGGACAATATATATTTTTATCGCTCCGGATATTGTAGCTAACACACCTGAATTTAAAAACTTTTTAGCCAATGAATTTGGAGAAGAGGGTTATTCTAATTTGGCAGTGTTTGATTATGTCACAAGTGTTCAAATTATTGAACATGTTGGAGATATTGCAGAGATTTTGTTTTTCCTTATGGGAGCTATGACGATTGTTGAATTAATCGATGTACATGGCGGTTTTTCAATCATAACAGACAGAATCACTGTCAAGAACAAACGAAAATTGCTTTGGATTATCGGACTTATTACATTCTTCATGTCTGCGGTTCTTGATAATTTAACTACTGCTATTGTGATGACAATGATGCTGAGGAAGATGGTTTCAGACCCTAAAGATCGTTGGATTTATGCAGGTGTTATCATTATTGCGGCTAATAGTGGTGGAGCCTTTTCTCCGATTGGAGATGTGACAACAATTATGCTTTGGGTGAAAGGAAATATCTCTACTTCAGGTGTTATTCCTGCATTGATTGTTCCTTCGTTAATTTCTCTCATTGTTCCTCTGTTATTTGCCTCAAAAAAACTCTCAGGAGAGTTGGTTTCGCAAAACAGTAGAGAGACTTCTGTTGAAAAGGGAACGCAAGATTATATTACGAAAAATGAAAGATTGATCATCTTCGTGATGGGTATCTCTTGTTTATTGTTTGTTCCTATCTTCAAAACTATCACTCATTTGCCACCATTTATTGGAGTTTTGTTGGGATTGAGTTTGATGTGGATCTATACAGAAATTATGTATTTGAAGAAAAGGAACATGCCGCAGGATTATAAAGCGACTATCTCAGTGGTTTTGAGTCGTATTGATATGACTACCATTCTTTTCTTTTTAGGAATCTTGATGGCTGTCTCTGCATTGCAATCTGCCGGATTATTGGCTCAGATGGCGCAATGGTTGGATGAGGTTTTTGATAAAAACGTTTACATCGTCAATCTTATCATCGGATTTTTATCTTCTATCGTAGATAATGTTCCTCTTGTGGCCGGTGCCATGGGAATGTATGAGTTGACGGAAGTTGGAAATTATGCTGTAGATGGAGATTTTTGGTTATTCTTGGCTTATTGTGCCGGTGTTGGTGGAAGTATGTTGATTATAGGTTCTGCAGCAGGTGTTGTAGTGATGGGATTAGAAAAAATCTCTTTTGGTTGGTATCTTAAAAACATCTCTCTATTAGCTATGCTGGGATATTTGGCAGGTGCTGCTGTTTTTGTATTATCTTCTATTTATTTGTAGTATCATAGTTTTATATTATGGATTCAAAAAAAATAATCGGTTTGGCTATTTCTGTTGTATTAACATTGATAGCATGGTTTATCCCATTGGATAGTTTTGGTATTCCGGGATTGACTATTATTGAGCAACGCGTGATTGCCCTTTTTATTTTTGCAGCTTGTATGTGGATATCAGAAGCAATTCCTATTTGGACTACATCTGTTTTAGTGTTGGTGCTTATGTTGTTGACTACCTCTGACAGTATGTTTAATTTTATGCGTGTAGATGATCCTACATTTGGTACTCCAATCGGTAATAAAACTTTGATGGCTTCGTTTGCCGACCCAACCATTATGTTGTTTATGGGTGGTTTTGTGTTGGCTATTACAGCAACAAAATACAAGTTGGATGCTGCTTTGGCAAAGGTGATGTTGGCTCCTTTCGGAACTCGTTCTGAGATTGTGATGTTAGGATTTATTTTGGTTACAGCAGTCTTCTCTATGTTTATGAGTAATACAGCTACTGCTGCCATGATGTTGGCTATCTTGACTCCTGTGTTATCTTCACTTCCTGCAGATGGGAAAGGTCGTATTGGCTTGGCTTTGTCTATTCCTGTAGCAGCTAATATTGGTGGTATTGGTACTCCAATCGGTACACCTCCTAATGCTATTGCTAAGGGTAACTTAGAAAACCTATTGGGTATCAATATTGGTTTTGGGGATTGGGCGATGATAATGATTCCTTTGGCTTTGGTAATATTGTTAATCATGTGGTTTGTTTTGATTAAATTGTTCCCATTCTCTCAAAAAAATATTAAAATAGAGATTGAAGGTGAGTTTGAAAAGAGTCCTAAAGCCTATATCGTATATATTACATTTGCATTAACAATTTTATTGTGGGTTACAGACAAGTTGACAGGTGTTAATTCTAACGTAGTGGCTTTGATTCCGTTTGCGGTGTTTAGCGTTTGCGGAATCTTCACCAAGGAGGATTTGCGTTTGATTGATTGGGATGTACTTTGGTTGGTTGCAGGAGGTTTTGCTTTAGGTATCGGATTGGATAAGACCGGTTTGGCTCAACATTTGGTTAATGCAATTCCATTTAATACATGGTCGCCAATGGTGGTGATTTTAGGTTCCGGTCTATTGTGTATAGTGATGTCCACCTTTATGTCTAACTCTGCAACAGCGGCTTTGTTGATTCCGATTTTAGCTGCAGTTGGTTCCGGTATGCAACAGGAGTTACTTCCTTATGGAGGTGTGAAAACTTTGATTATAGGGTTGGCTCTTTCTGCCTCGTTTGCAATGGCATTGCCAATCAGTACACCTCCTAATGCTTTGGCATACGCAAAAGGCTTCATCCAGCAAAAGGATATGGCTCTTGTGGGTATAATTGTAGGAGTTATCAGTATGATTTTGGGTTACACATTATTGGTGTTCGTCGGTAAAATGGGCTTGTTATAAATTTTATCCCATACTATCAAGAAAGTGGCAGTTCGGTTTTCGTGCTGCCTCTTTTTATCATTATGGTGAAATTGTTATTGGCTTAATCTCTTCCTCCTCATGTGATGGGTGTAGAGTGTTAGGGTAGGGTAACGCCCTTGGTGTTTGTGTGAGTTATTTAAATTCGCCCTGGAGGGGCAGAACCTTATTGCTAACAGAATAAAACCTATTTTTGTTGTAATTAGTTATAATTTAGTCATAATTCAAGTGTACTTCCTAATCGCCTCGTTTTATTTTATAAAAAATGATTCATATACTACCCTTTGAAAAAATGCCAAATTCTATGCAATATAATCCGAAGTAAAATATGTAATTTCTAAATGGAATCCTTCGCCATTGCGTTGGAATAAATAATATTTAGAATTATGATATACGGTTATATTAGAGTCAGTAGTGACAAGCAGACGGTAGAGAACCAGCGTTTTGAAATCAATAAATTTTGTGAGAGAGAAAATATCAAAATTGACGGTTGGATAGAAGAAACCATCAGTGGCACAAAAGCCTATAACAAAAGGCAGCTCGGTACACTCTTAAAAAGAATACAAAAAGATGATTTGATTATATGTGCAGAACTCTCTCGTCTTGGTCGTAATCTATTTATGATAATGGAAATCCTCAATGTTTGTATGACAAAAGAATGTAGAGTATGGACTATCAAGGATAATTACAGACTTGGAGAGGATATACAGAGTAAGGTTCTGGCTTTTGCTTTTGGCTTATCTGCTGAAATAGAACGTAATCTTATTTCCCAACGGACAAAAGAGGCATTAGCTCGAAAAAAGGCAGAGGGCGTTATACTTGGTCGTCCAAAAGGGAAAAAGAACTCTCCCGAAAAATACAAGTTATCGGGTAAAGAAAATCTGATTAGAGAGTTATTGCAAGTTGGCGTATCTAAACGAAAAATAGCCAAAATATGCAAAGTGGATAGGAATACGCTATCTCGTTTTATCAATGAAAGACTTGATGCTGAAAAATGAGCGATTTTGTTCAGCAACAA
>SUWZ01000045.1:5390-25393 GCA_015061185.1 Bacteroidales bacterium | reverse complement strand
TTGTATGGCCACGAAAGAACAACCTCTCGACTCTCAGAAAGGAAATCGCCATCTTCGTTGGTCAACCCGACTTTATTTTTGAATGAAGTATAACTATCGGGCAAGAATCGTTTGTTCATTACAAACTTTTGAAACTTAACTTTATCAAAAACCAAAACACCATTAACCTCTGTAAAGAAATTGCGTTTTAATCCATCGTGTGTAAGCAATTTTGCAATTAGTTCCGGACGAAGCGCAAGTGCAGCCTCCACTATCGCATTTTTCAAAAGCACACCATCTTCTGTGCAGTAGGCACTCTCCATGCGTAGAAGTTTCTCCAATTCTACAAAGAGACTATTATTGTTCATAGCAATCCATTCAAAAGGTGGTTATGGGCTACGATAACCTATATTACAACTACCATACCTACAGACACAAAAAAAAGCGTGAAGCCCTGCACTGTCGCTCGTTTCACGTTCTGAGGCTCTGGCAAGCCATGTCTGTCGAAACGAGTAATGCAAAAACTTCACGCAGTATCTATAACAATCCGCATACGCCCTATGTTGCCATTGGTGCTTAGATACACCAATGGCATAGGCATATTGCGGTATGTATATAACACACCTGCGGAACATTCACATTGCTTGATTTTTGACAGACATTTTGAAACTGCCAGATTTCAGAACGTCAAAACCAAAGCGTAGTAAACGCCTTTTAATATGTCTTGTTGGCAGAAGAGGATAACCTCACTGCTAACGGTACAAATCTAAGAAATTTAATTGATAAATTCTGAAAATTTAAAAAAAAATGAAACAGACTAATCTTGCATGCGGCCCACAAGCATCTATACATTGTGCATAAAAGGGGATATGTACTATAAAGAACGAGGTTCACTAAAAACTGCACTACAAAGTGCACCAGAAACTGCACTACAAATCATCAATGAAATTAGAAATAATCCTAATGTAACTCTTTCAGAGATTGCAGAAAAGATTGGTGTATCTCGACGTTGGATTGCGACTAATATGAAGCATCTTCAAGATACAGGAGTTGTTAAAAGAGTTGGACCCAACAAAGGTGGTCATTGGGAAATTATAGGATAGTTTAACCGTTAAAATAGAACATAAGATGTTATTAGGACAAAAGATAAAAGAACTAAGGTTAGAGAATGGTGTATTACAAAGACAATTAGCATCCTTTCTTGAGATTGACACCCCGATGTTTTCAAAAATCGAAAGAGGTGATAGACGTGCAAAACGCACACAAGTAATTCAAATTGCTAACTATTTCAATGTTGACGAAAAAGAACTTCTCACCCTTTGGGTAGCGGATAAAGTCCTCGATGCCGTGGAGGATGAAGCTGAATTAAAGTCTGATGCAATCAAAGTTGCACAATCAAGCATCTCATTGTAATTACAAAATACGGGAACTTTATGGTGTCGAAATTTTCCTACGATTTCAGAACGTCAAAACCAAAGCGTAGTAAACGCCTTTTAATATGTCTTGTTGGCAGAAGAGGATAACCTCACTGCTAACGATACAAATCTAAGAAATTTAATTGATAAATTCCGAAAATATTTTTAAAAATGAAGATTGCTAATATTTTGCGGACTTCGTTTTTTACAGTACACTCTACAAAATATTGATATACAAACCGTTTTTTGCAACTTTTTTCCTTTGCGGTTGTCTCGTTTCTTTATTTTTTTGTAAATTGCACTTGTTTTCTGGTTTGGCTTACAGGAAGGTTTGTCTTTTACAAAACTGAAAAAAAATCGGTTACATATCAAACTGACAACCAATCAGTTATGCAACTTGCATTTTATATTTTTAATTTATTTTTTATTTTATGAAAAAAAAGCTCTTATTATGCGGACTTATTGCTTTTACCGCATTCAACTTTGTTGCTTGTGATGATGAAGATGACAACAACGCCACAAACAACAACTCTACAAGCGACACTGTCAGCAACGACTCAATCAGCGGCGGAGAAGGTACAAATTCCAATCTTTCCGCTGAGTTTATAGAAGCTAGCGAATGTCTTGCCAATGCCGTAGGCGAAGAAAGACCTCTTAGCATCGCTTACAAATACAACGCTGAGAACGGAGAAGTGGAATTAATCACGAAAGATGTCGTGCTCAATTGCGCGGCAATTCCTAGCGCTGAGTTTGCTTTTAACGGAGATACAGTTGTTGTCAGATTCGCAGACAAGAACGAAGGAGACAAGACAAAGTGTTATTGCTTCTTCAATTTAACATCAAAATTGAAGGGTGCGGAATCTAAAGTTTATTACATCAGCACAAACAAAGGAGTATCTCAGCTTGACCTTTCTAAGAATCAGGAGGGAGAAATTCAGTTTTAATAATTAGAAGCCATATAAAAAGCCGGACTACAATGCAGTTCGGCTTTTATTTTGATGAGAAAAACATTTATTAGTGTCCGATAAAACTTTTAAGCAATAAAAAAGTTAGGACTGAATCTGACTTGCAAGATTCAGTCCTTTTTGGTTATCTTTGAATTGCACATATAAAACATAACCATGGGCAAAAGTACACATTTAGCAAGTATACCTTTAGTCGTTAACTCTGACAAAATGCTTCCCACAAATTCTGTGTGGTATTCAGGGAAATCAGACCGAAACAGAATGCAATCTTCTGGCAAGGCTTCTATGCGTTGCCTAAGAGTAATACCATCTATAGAATATTCATTAGTCATTCACCTTTGAAATTTTGATGATTTTTCAAATGCCAAGATACAAAAAGGATTCAAATTAATGATGATTTGCTTAATAAATTGTTAGTCTGAACTCCAAAATACATGTTTGAGAATTGTTAATATGAATACCGTTGCTTTAGATACTCTCCACATTCCTTATCGGCAACTTAATTATTTTTCGGCTTGCCGACCGACAATACAAATATTGCTATAGAAATATGCTTCTTGGGAAAATAAAAACAACGGGAACTTTATGGTATCAATTCATATAGTTCCCGTTATTGTTTCACTGATAATCAGCAAAGTATAAATCTTATTTCGGTTCAAACGTGAAGCCCTATCTATGCTCGTTCTGCTTTCTGTGGCCCATGGGAATTTGTTGCCTTGTCTGTCAGATTGAGCAAAGTATAGGTTCGGCGCCGGTATCTATAACAAACCACATACACCCTCATTCGCTAAAATGACAATTTAAGTCTATAACTTTCTGATTGTTTTCAAAATCTCTCTAAAGGAGGGTTTTATAAATTTATTTCGAGAAATTAATAACTCTAAAACTTCCTGAATTCTTTGAAACGTTCGTAAGTGTCAAATTTTAAATTATCATATAGAGCATTACTTTTCTTATTCATTAACGTCTCTACCTCACTATAGTTGCCGTCTAACGTTTCATCAACCAAATTTGTTTCATATAATTTTTTTATTTTCGGTAGAAATTCTTTTGCTTGCAAATCAATGAAAAGAGATACAAGAAAGGCAGCAATCGTTCCATCGCAAATTATATTCTCTTCTATTGCTTCTGTATAGATGTCCAGTATTTCGCCGGCAATTGAAAGGACTTCGTCTCGTTTTGAAGCGTAAATAGTGCCTACTATTCCCAATGTGATGATGGCTTCGATTTTAAAGTAAGTCCATAAATTGGGTTCCAAAAGATAATTTTTGATTGATATTAGATTATCTTTTGCCAATAGAGTCAGAGTGGGTTCGATAATTATATCAGGACAATCTCCTATGACAAAATCAAAAAAATCTTCGTCTTGTCTCATTGCTTCATATAGGTCCAATAAATTAGTTTGTGGATTGCCATATTTTCCCATTAGAATCAATGCGTTGCTCACTTGCCAGCCTATTTTATACATTTTTTCATCCTCGTTTTCTAAATTCTTACGTAAAATGCCAATATCGTAAAGAAGAATGTTATGTAAATCATTTGACAAAGAGTTGTACGGGATTTCATCTATTTTTTTTAAATCTTCTTTCGTGATTTCTCTTCCCTCTTTGCTGATAATCTCGAGAAGTTCGGGATTTTCAATATCCAAAGTTTCGGGATATTCAATTCCCTTATAGTCATATTTTACGTTAGGTATGGTCACGAAATTTGGAGAAAAACTAAATGAGGAATCATCATAATCATCAGACATATCTGGCACCTCAATATCGTACTCATCTTCAGTCAGCTTTTTTTGCATCATCTTTAAATATTTATTGGCTTCAATCTTTGAAGAGCAACAGAGTCTGTGCTTTCCATTGCAACCAAATTCATATTCTATTAGAGGAATATCTTCCGTATCTTCTTCTAACATATATTGAGTTACTGAGAATGACTTATGAGGAGAGATACCTGCCTCATTTGCCCATGCTATTGCTCCGTAAATCCAATTATGCACCACTTCGTATGGAACTTTAAAGATCTTTTTTGTTTCATAAGTTGAAATAAGTTCGTTGTATTCAAAAGTGTCTAATCTAACCTCGTAAAAGGATGATTTTACTCCACAGCAATAAATGTCTATAAGATAATTTGCTACACTTATTGCTCCACCTTTGTGTTGTCTTGCTACGACAGCATGACCTAATCCACACTCGCTAATGTCTTCGCTGATGCGACATTCATAAATTGGTAAAGATCTACCTTTGCTTTTGATTAAGTTTTCAGGTGATAATGTTTGTTGCTGTTTCTTTTTTTCTTTTTTCTTCTTTGCCATGTTAATTTGCGAAAATTGATATTTCTATTGATGAGTATAAAAAGAGTGTATCTTACTCTTTTATGGGTTAAAATACACTCTGCTACTATTCCTATTTAATGTTGCTTTACAAGCTTGCACCGCTAACAGTCACCTCTTTGCTGATCTTTTTGATCAGACCTTGAAGAACTGCGCCCGGACCAAATTCTGTAAATTCTGTTGCGCCATCGGCAATCATATTGTTGACAGATTGAGTCCATTTAACAGGAGCCGTAAGTTGTTTTATCAAGTTGTCTTTGATTACGGCCGGATCTGTTTCTCCTTTGGTTGTTACGTTTTGATAAATCGGGCAGATAGGTTTATTAAATTGTGTAGCCTCGATTGCGCTGGCCAATTCTACCCTTGCAGGGTCCATCAATGGTGAGTGAAATGCTCCTCCAACAGGAAGTTTTAATGCTCGTTTAGCACCCGCTTCCATCATTAGGTCACATGCCTTATCAATACCTTCGATACTTCCCGAAATTACAAGTTGCCCAGGACAGTTGTAATTGGCAGGAACAACAATTTGATCTGTAATGGTGCTACAAACAGACTCTACCTCTTCATCTGAAAGTCCTAATACTGCAGCCATGGTTGAAGGATTCATTTCGCAGGCTTTTTGCATTGCTATGGCACGTTTGGAAACCAAAACCAATCCATCTTCAAACGAGATTGCACCACTTGCAACCAATGCAGAAAACTCTCCTAAAGAGTGACCGGCAACCATGTCCGGACGATCTTTTGCGACAAATTTTGACAAGATAACCGAGTGTAGGAAAACGGCAGGTTGTGTTACCTTTGTTTGTTTCAGCTCTTCAGCATCTCCTTCAAACATTACGTCAGTTATTCTAAATCCCAAAATAGAGTTGGCTTGTTCAAACAACTCTTTTGCTTCAGGTAATGTGTCATACAAATCTTTACCCATTCCGGTAAATTGAGCTCCCTGTCCGGGAAATACAAATGCTTTCATCTTTAATTTTTATTTAGGTTATTTTTTTATCATTTTAAGAAATCTCAGTGGATTGCGTAGGGTGATTATTTTTTGCCCCAATCCATGGAAATTACCTTGTTGAAAAATCCATTATTTTTTCATAAATTTCTTCCATGCCTTTATATCCAAAGTACTCTCATACCTCTTTCTCTCTTCTTTAGGGATGTTAGTGAAAAAATCAAGACCGGTTTGCGCTTCCACATTATCAACGGTAGTAGCATAATCAAACAGATAGTCAAAACTATCGCCCTGCTTGTCCGGATTGTCTATTTTTTCGTTCGGCATAATAAAGGCAATCATCTTTTCTTTCCCTTTGTAGCTGTAATCGAAGATGATTTTAAAGAAAAATTTAGGGATGGTAATATCGCTTTTTATCGTATCTCCGTCCTGTTCTACGTAAGAAAGTTTATTTTCCTTCTTTACTTTTTTAGGTAAAAACGGACCGGTAATAACATAAACCTTACCAAATTTTCTTGCCCAGTGGCGCACTTGTTGCTCCAAATCATTCCAAACACCTGCATTAAATTCTTTTTCTTGAGGGGATACATTACTCATATAGAAACACTCTTCCATTGCCTCTTTATCAAACTTCATATCTCCTGCGGGAGCCAGATGCCCTTTTGTGTATTGGCTGCTTCTATATTCGTAGGGTTGAGCAGATTCTGTGTGAATTGTTGGGTCTTCGGTAAACAATTCTTTACGTTGTAGTTTACCGTAAGACTCTTCGCGAGTCAGTTCATACGCCACCCATTCAGACTGTTCATCATCCTCGGAGTAGGAAAGAGTGAAGTGCTCATGGTAATAGGTTTTACCTTTCCTATTAGAATGAGTGAATAAATCTCCACTTCTATATTCAATATCTTCGTATCTTTGGTCGTGCGTATTCATGATGTTTGAATTATAAAATTCGGAGATGTTTTTTTCCTCATTTTGTGCCGTTGAATTTTTGTTGGAAGAGGTTCCGCATCCCATCAAGGGTAGAGCGATGATTAAAAGCAGTATTTTTCTCATTTTATAGCCTTTAGACTCATGTCTAAACTCTTGACAGAGTGAGTTAAAGCACCAACGGAAATATAGTCAACGCCACATTTTGCGTAATCTTGCAACGTAGCAAAAGTGATACCGCCGGAAGATTCTGTTTCAAAGCGACCATTAATAAGTTCAACCGCTTCTTTCGTCTTTTCCGGAGTGAAATTATCGAGCATGATACGATCCACGCCGCCGATGCGAAGCACCTCATTTAATTCATCGAAGTTTCTAACCTCTATCTCAATTTTCAGGTTTTTACCTTTTTCTTGAATGTAGTTTTGAGCATTTCTTATCGCATTTTCTATACCTCCGGCAAAGTCAATGTGATTGTCCTTTAATAAAATCATATCAAACAATCCGATACGATGATTAACGCCACCGCCTATTTTTACCGCTTGTTTCTCCAACATTCTTAAGCCCGGAGTGGTTTTGCGAGTATCTAAAACCTTCGTCTTATAACCTTTTAGAGCTTCAGCATATTTTGCTGTTTGGGTAGCAATTCCGCTCATGCGTTGCATTACATTAAGGACGATTCGTTCTGTTTGTAGTAATGACTGCTCTTTCCCCTCAACAGTAAATGCAATGTCGCCGGGTTTAACTTTGGCTCCATCATTGATAAATATTTCGATATTTAAGTCTGAATCAAATTTATGAAATATCTTTTTTGCTACTTCAACTCCTGCCAAAATCCCCTCCTCTTTAACGATGAGTTGAACTTTACCCTTTTGAGATGCAGGAATACAACATAAGGTTGTGTGGTCTCCATCACCAATATCTTCTGCAAAAGCCAAATTTAATAAGCTCTCTATCAAGTCTTTTTCGCAATTCATTTTATTTAGTTTATCTTGTTAATTTTAATTTGTTGTATGATATGTCTTGAACTCTCTTTAGTTGTTGTGATAAAGAGATTAAAAACTCCGTTGTTAGTATAAAGTTTCCCAACGTACAATCCGGATTTATCTTTCTCGGTTTTTAGCGTTTGAGAATAGTTGGATGGATGGTGTTTCCTGAAAAAATCCTCCAATAAAGATTTGGCTTTTTGTTTATTGCAAACGTTGGAGCCATTTAGAATGCTAACTTCTATTTGATTTCCTAAGAAATTTTCTATCTTAGAGATATTACCGCTGGCGAAAGCCTGTGTAATATCATTTTGTGCATAAGTTGTTAAGCTAAAACCTAATGCAATTAGTACTGATAAGAATGTTTTTAACAATTTCATTTCCTGTTTCTGCGAGTTGAGTTTTTGTTATTTGAGGCCAATTTTCGTTAATTACATCGCATCTTAATCCACCTTGTTACTTCAATCAACGAATCCAATCAACTTATTTCTCACAAAAATTGTGCCATTTTTTCTGAATTTATTACCTTTGTCCAAAAGAAAATTTTTGGATCTAATGAAAGTAATACTTCTTACAGTCGGCAAAACTAATGATTTATCTTTAAAAAACGTAATTTTGGACTACCAAAAGCGATTAAAATTCTATATTTCCTTTGAAATAGAGGAATTAGCAGAGTTAAAAAATACTAAAAGCATGTCTGAAGATGTCCAAAAACAGAAAGAGGGTGAATTGTTGATGAAGTATTTTCAGGAGGGAGATGATGTAATTTTGTTGGATGATAAGGGTTCACAGTTTACATCGAAAGAGTTTTCCTCTTTTATGGAGAAAAAAAGTGTTTCTGGATTAAAGCGGTTGATTTTTGTGGTTGGCGGTCCATACGGCTTTTCTGATGCAGTTTATAATCGAGCGAATGGGAAGGTCTCTTTGTCTAAAATGACCTTTTCTCATCAAATGGTTCGTTTGATTTTTGTAGAACAATTGTATCGAGCCATGACTATTTTGCGGGGTGAACCCTACCATCATGAATAGAGTATTACTATGGGTAAGTTTAATTTTAAAGCAATAAAATCGAGTATTTCATCCTTTTATTCAAGAAAGGATGGGAAGGCTTTTGTCAACTCTGTATTGCTTTCGGCATTACTTATCCTTTTTGCGTATGGTTTCCAGTACTATTATGTCGTAAATTATTTGGCGAAAATAGATGTTGCTCAATTCCAAAAAGTTTTGTCGGAAAAGGAGATGATGGCAACTCAAACGCTCATGAAGATTAAGGAAGATATCCTTAGAGGGGGAGTGGAAAGTTTGCATCGCAACAAAGACCTTTACGATCAATCTTCAGAGGATTTGGTCTATCATATATATAAAGGCGATGAGTTGCTTTTTTGGTCGTCAAAGTCTATGGCCGTTGATGATATCTCTGATTTTGAATTTAAACGCCGTTTTTTCTATCGTGTTGAGAATGCCTACGCATTGGTTATTCAATCCTTTTATAGAGAATATTGTTGTGTTTGTTTCATAAAAATTAAAGATATAGTCCCCTTGCGTAAAAATGAAGTGGCTTCTTTTGCCAAAGGATTTAATCTACCGGGGAATATCGCTATTTCCGCAGATAATGACCCCTATTTTTTACCGATATACTCTTCAGATGGACAGTATCTATTCTCCATCCAAGATGCATCATTGTCTCATAAAAATTACCCATTGTATGTAGGTGTGGTTATATTGTGGAGTTTGACTTTGATTTCGTTGATTTTCTTATCTTACTATTTTATTCAATTGAATATTGGGACATCACGGGTGGGGAAAATCCTGAAAGGAGTATTTTTGTTTCTCTTGTGGGGACTCATTTTTAAATTTGCATTGTATGATCGTCAGCCCTATGCCATATTTTCGGTCGGTTGGTTGGCTTCTGTAAAATTCGATGGAGTGGAGTTTATGCCCTCTTTGGCTTATCTGTTTTTTTATACGCTATTTGTTTATACCATTTTTTTCTTAATCCGTAAAAAAACATTTTTTGCAAATTGGTGCATAAAAAATGGAAATCAACGAGTTCGATTCATCGTTTTAGTTGTACTCCTGAAATTGCTTTCATTCCTTCTGTTTGTTGCTTTTTTCTATGCCGCAGTAACCCTTATATTAAGTTCTGATATGAATGTGGCAGTCTCCAATATTCATGAGGTGAAATTGCAGACGACTGTTTTGTTGTTGTTTATCTTATTGTGGGGAATCCTACTTTTTTGGCTGATTGGAAAGATTAGCAATGTTTATGCTCAGAAAAAATACTTTGGTTTGAATATTCTTATTCATCTCTTTTTAACCCTTTTAGTGGCATTTTTGATGTACTCTTTATGGGGCTTTTTTGCTGTAAAGATTTTGTTGATATTCAGTCTATTGCTACTCTTTTTTGATTTCGTTCTCTCTTTCTTCTCTGAATTCTCTTTTATTCTTCTTTCTATTCTCTCGTTAGGTTTGATTCTGATGGTGGTTTACATGTGTTACATTTATGGAGAAGAGAAGAATGAATTACATTATAGGGCAATAGTTGATGAAGTAGTTAACGATAATTGTGTTTGGCGAGATAAGGTCAGTGAAAGTGTTTTGGCTGAGAAGGATTACTATATCCGTACAGATGATAGATTACAAAAATTGGTAAAAACGGAAACAGAGAGAGATTCCGTTATCGAGCAATATATTAGGAATGCCTATTTGAGATTCTTTGATGAGAAATATGAGGTGCATATTCAAATCTGTGATTCAGCTCAGATGCTTTCAATTATGGGTCATGATTTCAATAATCGTTTTTATTATTCGTTTAACGAGGTTGAGGATAAGTTTAGAAAAATTGATCAATCAAAATTTTATGCCAATACATCAGAGTCGCTACCTATTGCCTATTTAGGTATTTTCGACATAGAGAATCGAGTGGTTTATCTGAAATTTTATCCCAAGGTAAATCGCATAAAAAAAGATAAAATAACTGATGCAGAGGTGGAGAGTGGTGTTTCGTTGGCAAAATATACCAAGGGGGAATTAACCTACTACGATGGAACTTTCCGCTATCCGAGTATTCGTCGTTGGATTCCGGAAAGTGAACTCCGGAGTTATTCATTTGAGGCTAATTATTGCAAACACTACGTCTCTACAGCTCCGGAGAGTGATAGTTTAGCCATTGTCAGTGTCCCTGAGAGGCAAACCTATATTTTTATTGTCTTTGTTACCTATCTTTTTGCCTTCTTTTTGTTAGTGTCATTGATTGTTTTTGCTTATAACCTTTTTAGAAGGCGTGTTAAAATGAATCGACAATCTCTCTTAACAAGGATGCAAACCATATTTGTTGTCCCCGTGATGCTGACATTTTTGATGTTGGCAGTGATGACTTTCCCTTTCTTTTTAACGCAATATGAAGAGGCGCAGCAAGAGGAGTTGAAACGAAATGCATCTGCAGTGCAAGAGTCTGTACAAAGCATTATGGGTCAGTCGGTTGATATGACAGACCTTAGACCGGTTTTGAATGAAGAGATAAAGGAGTTGGCAAAACTTTTCCATTTAGACATCTTGTTGTATGATAATTCTGGTCATTATATAGCCTCTTCCAGACCTATCTATACAGAAGTGGGAAAAGTGGAAGCTTATTTAGTGGAGCCGCAGGTGAAGTTTGGCGGTAAATTAGATTATTTCTGTGTCGAGAGTGTGGGGCAGAATGATTACTATTCCTATTACACCTCAGTTTACAATAATTTGAACGAAACCGTGGGATACATCAATTTGGTCTCTTCTTCTGCATATAATTATGTTCGGAACGAAGTGTTTAATATTTTGGTTGTAATTATTGATATATATGTATTTATTACCTTGTTATCTATCTTTATAATTTGGCTTTTAAATAGACAAACTACCAGGCCTCTGTCATTGTTGACAGAACACTTTGCTCAAATCCGACTGACAGGTCAAAACACTCAAATTGAATATAAGCGAGATGATGAGATAGGGGAGTTGGTGGAGCAATATAATAAAATGGTAGAACAGTTGATGAACAGTGCCGAAAATCTGGCCCGCTCTGAGCGAGAGTTTGCGTGGCGAGAGATGGCGCGAAGGATTGCACATGAAATTAAAAATCCTTTAACCCCGATGAAGCTCAGTGTACAACAATGCCAACGAAAGAGGACGATGGACCCGGAGAATTTTGATGAGTATTTTAATAAAACGTGTAATATTCTTATTGATCAAATTGATAACTTGTCCAATATAGCCTCTGAATTTTCTTCTTTTGCGAAGGCCTCTGAGTCTAAAGGTGTGAAAATGGATATAGTTGAAAAGTTGGAATCAACAGTAGAACTTTTTGCCAGCAATTCTGAAGAGGTCTCTTTCTCGCTTAATCTGAATGGCCATAAACATGAATACGTATTGATGGATGATAAACAAATTCTGCAAGTATTTAATAACCTATTCAGAAATGCTATTCAAGCTATTCCTGATGATAGAAATGGATTGGTGAATGTCTCTTTATGTTTAGAAGATGATAATGTTTTGATAGAGATTCGAGACAATGGATGTGGAATACCTCCTGAGAATAGAGTGGAGATGTTTAGACCTAATTTTACTACTAAAACAAGCGGAATGGGCTTAGGTTTGGCAATCGTGAAAAATATTCTTTTGGCAGCGCGAGGAGATATTTGGTTTGAGTCGGAAGTGAATGTAGGAACATCATTTTTTGTGAAAATTCCTTTGTACAAAGATGATGATAGTGTGGGTGGTAAAGAATAGAATAGAGCTCTATTAATTGCAAAAGAATAATAAAATTATCTTTAAAATTGCTCTCAAATAGGCTTGAAATAAAATTTAAGCTATTTCTAAGAGGGCAAGCTTTGTTAAAGAGTGAGTAGATATATAATCATCGAGATGGTAGATTAGCTCTATATTTAAGAGTTTAAATATAACGTTGCGTCAGAATCGCTAAAAAAAATAAATAAAAGCATCTTTAATTATCTAACTTCTTATTATCTTTGTCTCGTTCGCACGGATAATTGTGCAACAGACGTTGAATTCAATTAAGAATAGAGAATATGAAAGTAAATTTCAAGAAGATATTTATTAATCCTTACACGATTAGTTTGGTGTTGATGGTTTTAATTGTAATCGGATTATTAATTGGAACCATGTCTTGGTTAGATACCTACACTAACCATGGAAATGAAATTGTTGTGCCTGATTTAACAGAGTTAAAAAGAGATGAAGCATCTCAAATCCTAAATGAGAGCGGGTTGAAGTGTGAGGTGGTTGATTCTATTTATGTCAAGGGTGCAAAATTAGGAGCTGTTGTAGAACAGATCCCGGAGGCGGGTTCTACTGTAAAATCTGGTCGAACTATCTATTTGATTATCAATTCTAATACGATAAGAAAAGTCTCTATTCCTGATATTAGGGACGTTTCACTCCGTCAAGCGGAAGCCGTGATTACATCTGTCGGGCTGATTGTGGATAGTGTGGAATATGTTCCTTCAGAGTACAAGGATTTGGTGCAAGATATAAAATCGGATGGCCGTTTGTTGGCTGCAGGAGAGAGGATTCCGGAAGGCTCTAAAGTTGTGCTTTTGGTTGGTCGAGGAGCCGCAGATGAAGAGATTGAGGTTGTAAGTTTAAGAGGACTCAATCCGGATCAAGCAATCAACAAAGCACATACTGCCTATTTGAATGTAGGGAAAGAGATTTATGATAATCAGCAAAAACCGGATGAACAAGCGAGGTCGAAATACTTTGTTTACAAGCAAGAGCCGATTACCTCATCAAAAGTACGAGTAGGAACACCGGTCAATATTTATTTAACCACAGATCCTAATAAATTAGAGATTCCGGAAGAGATTTTTGTAGATTCTACTGCTATAGAAGCAGGAGAAGAAGGATTATTTCAATGAGAGAAGAAACGGTAGAATTTCAAGATGAGGAGGGGTTGGTCCCTCAGTTAGGGAATGATGGGCAATTTCACGAACATTTTCGTTTTGTTGTCGAGAAAGGGCATTCATTGATTAGAATAGATAAATATTTGGTCAACTGTATGTCCAATATCTCTCGTAATCGCATTCAAGATGCAGCGGACGCACAATCAATTTTAGTCAATGGGAAGCCTGTGAAGTCGAACTATCGAGTGAAACCACTTGATGTTATATCGATTATGCTTTCCTATCCACCATCAGAATTTGAAATCATCCCTCAAGATATACCTATCAACGTTGTTTATGAAGATGATGATGTGATATTGGTGAATAAATCGCCGGGAATGGTTGTGCATCCCGGTTTCGGAAACTTTCAAGGGACCCTTTTGAATGCTTTGGCTTGGCATTTGAAAGATAGAGAAGATTTTAATATTGATGATCCGCGATTAGGGTTGGTACATAGAATCGATAAAGATACGTCAGGGTTATTGATTATAGCAAAAAATGAGGATGCCAAAACCCATTTGGGAAAGCAATTTTTCAATAAGACAACCAAGCGACTTTACAATGCCTTGGTATGGGGGAATGTAAAGGAAGATGAGGGGACAATTCGAGGAGACATAGGAAGAGACCCCAAAGATAGAATGCTGTTTGCCGTCTTTCCCGAAGGAGAGAACCCCAATGCCAAACATGCAGTTACGCATTATAAAGTATTGGAACGTTTTGGTTATGCAACGTTGGTGCAGTGTCGTTTAGAAACCGGTCGTACCCATCAAATCAGGGTTCACATGAAACATATTGGTCATACGCTTTTTGCCGATGAACGTTACGGTGGGATGGAGATTTTGCGAGGAAATACGACGGCAAAGTATAAGCAGTTTGTCAAGAATTGTTTGGAGATTTGTCCACGTCAAGCATTACATGCCAAAACGTTAGGGTTTGTACATCCGCGAAGTGGGGAAGAACTCTATTTTGATTCTGAGTGGCCGGACGATTTTCGGTTGTTGATTGAAAAATGGAGACGGTTTGCTCAAGGAAAAGAAGAGTAGCAATAGTTAGAAGTTTAAATGTTGACATGAAGAGTGTAATCTGCCCGTTTCGGATTCTGCTGTTGCCAATTTATAATTATCACGTTTATAGAAAGATAAGTATAAAAGCAGAGAAAAATAAATTCGCATTAGTCGAAAAAAAAAAGAAAAACGACTCATAAAGGTGATTTTTTCTTTCGTTATTCTTTGTTAATTATTTAAAATCTGATATTTTTGCGTAGGAATCTCGAATTCTGTTCGGCAGTTACGACGAAGAGTCATAAGTTTCGATATGAGAATTTTTGGGGTGCTGATTATAAAACGTTGAATATTAACGAAAGAAATAAATAAATAATTATTCATTAAAAATTTTTTAACTTATGTGGTTACTTAATTCCTCGATTGGAAGAAAACTGATTATGAGTATATCAGGACTCTTCCTCGTCTTTTTTCTATTGTTTCACATGTCAATGAATATTGTGGCTATTTTTTCAGGAGAAGCCTACAATATGATATGTGAGTTTTTAGGTGCGAATTGGTATGCTTTGGCAGGAACAATGGTTTTAGCTGCCGGTGTAGTAGTTCACATTGTTTATGCGTTTATTTTGACGCTAAAAAATCAAAAAGCGCGTGGAGCTGAAGGTTATGCATGTTCCGAGAAACCGAAAGAGGTTGAGTGGGCATCTCAAAACATG
Source organism: Bacteroidales bacterium (assembly GCA_015061185.1). Taxonomy (GTDB): domain Bacteria; phylum Bacteroidota; class Bacteroidia; order Bacteroidales; family Paludibacteraceae; genus UBA1181. The sequence continues at coordinate 10,193 of SUWZ01000045.1, read as the reverse complement.
TTTGTTTTGGGCTTGGTAGTAATCGGAGGTTTATTGATGCACTTTGCACAATTTTGGTACAAAATGCAGTTTGCTGAAATTATGGGTGTTCATGATGCCGTAGCAAATGGTGGAATTTCTCCTGTGGATGGAGCAGCATTTATTGCTTACTATTTCAGTCAGCCTGTGATTTGTGTATTGTATCTTATTTGGTTGACAGCTTTGTGGTTCCACTTGACTCACGGATTTTGGAGTGCATTGCAAACAATAGGATGGAGTAACAAGATTTGGTTGGATCGCATTCAATGCATATCAAAGATTGTTTCAACAGTAATTTGCTTAGGATTTGCAGTTGTTGTTATCGTATTTTTCTGCAAGAGTTTGTGTGCATAAATTTTATTATTAATTTAAGAACTATATAAATATGACTACTATAGATTCAAAAATTCCTCAGGGGGAGTTGAAAGATAAGTGGACGAATTACAAGAATCATCAAAAGCTTGTAAATCCTGCCAATAAGCGTAAGTTGGATGTGATTGTAGTTGGAACCGGTTTGGCGGGAGCTTCTGCAGCAGCATCTTTGGGTGCATTAGGATTTAATGTATTGAACTTCTGTATTCAAGATTCTCCTCGTCGTGCTCACTCTATTGCAGCACAAGGAGGTATCAATGCAGCAAAGAATTATCAAAATGATGGTGACTCGGTTTACCGTTTGTTCTATGATACAATCAAGGGTGGAGACTATCGTGCTCGTGAAGCAAATGTTTATCGTTTGGCAGAGGTTTCTAACAGCATTATCGATCAATGTGTTGCGCAAGGTGTTCCTTTCGCCCGCGAGTATGGAGGTTTGTTGGATAACCGTTCTTTCGGAGGTGCGCAAGTATCTCGTACTTTCTATGCTAAAGGTCAAACAGGTCAACAACTTTTGTTGGGTGCCTATTCAGCATTAAGTAGAGAGGTTAACAGAGGTTCTGTTAAGTTGTACACTCGCTACGAAATGTTGGATGTTGTAATCATCGAAGGACGTGCTCGCGGTATCATCGCTCGTAACTTGGTAACAGGTCAAATCGAAAGATTCTTCGGTCATGCAGTTGTTTTGGGTACCGGAGGTTATGGTAACACATTCTTCTTGTCAACCAATGCAATGGGTTCTAACGGATCTGCTGCCATCCAAGTATATAAGAAAGGTGCTTATTTTGCTAACCCATGTTACGCACAAATTCACCCAACATGTATTCCTGTTCATGGTGATATTCAATCTAAATTGACTTTGATGTCTGAGTCGTTGCGTAATGATGGACGTATCTGGGTTCCTAAGAAGAAAGAGGATGCAGAAGCATTGCAAAAAGGAAGAAAAACTGCAAACGATATACCTGATGAGGATCGCGACTTCTATTTGGAGAGACGTTATCCTGCATTCGGGAACTTGGTGCCTCGTGACGTGGCTTCTCGTGCGGCAAAAGAGCGTTGCGATGCCGGATATGGTGTGAACAATACCGGTTTGGCTGTGTTCTTGGATTTCAAGTACGCTATTCAACGTTTAGGTAAAGATGTTGTTGCTGCTCGTTATGGAAACTTGTTCCAAATGTATGAGAAAATCACAGACCAAAATCCATACGAAACTCCAATGATGATTTATCCTGCTATCCACTATACAATGGGAGGATTGTGGGTTGACTATGAATTGCAGACTTCAATCAAAGGTTTGTTTGCAATCGGAGAGGCAAACTTCTCAGACCACGGAGCAAACCGTTTGGGTGCATCAGCCTTGATGCAAGGTTTGGCGGATGGATATTTTGTATTGCCATATACTATCCAAAATTACTTGGCAGACCAAATTCAAGTGCCTCGTATGAGTACAGATTTGCCTGAATTCCAAGAAGCAGAAAAAGGTGTTAACGAAAAGATTGCTAAGTTGATGTCCATCAAAGGTAAACGTTCTGTTGATTCTATTCATAAGGAATTGGGTCTTGTTATGTGGGACTTCGTTGGTATGGCTCGTACGAAAGAGTCTTTGGAAACTGCAATGAACAAGATTAAAGCTTTGAAAAAAGAGTTCTGGTCAAATGTGTTTATTCCGGGAGAAGCAAATACTTTGAATACGGAGTTGGAAAAAGCACTTCGTTTGTCTGACTTCTTGGAAATTGGCTATTTGATGGCTATTGACGCTTACAATCGTGAGGAGTCTTGCGGTGGTCACTTCCGTTCTGAGTATCAAACAGAAGAGGGAGAGGCGTTGCGTCAGGATGATAAATTCTCATACGTTGCTTGCTGGCACTATCAAGGTGAGGATAAAGATCCTGAATTGCTTAAAGAGCCGTTGGATTATGAATTTACAGAACGTAAAACCCGTAACTATAAAGAGTAATTTATATGGAAAATACAATAAATATTACGCTGAAAGTATGGCGTCAAAGAGGTCCTAAAGAGAAAGGATTTTTTGAAACATTTGATTTGAAGAACATCTCAACTGATATGTCATTCTTGGAAATGATGGATGTGTTGAATGAGCAACTTGTTGCAGAAGGTAAAGAACCGGTTGTGTTCGACCACGATTGTCGTGAAGGTATCTGCGGTATGTGTTCTATGTTTATCAATGGTCACCCACATGGTCCGGACGAGGATGTAACTACTTGTCAGTTGCACATGAGAAAATTCAAAGATGGAGAGACTATCACAGTTGAACCTTGGCGTTCGGCAGGTTTCCCTGTAATTCGTGACTTGATGGTTGATCGTAATGCTTTTGATAAAATCATGCAAGCAGGTGGTTATGTTTCTGTAAATACCGGTGGAATTCCTGATGCTAACGCAATTCCTATTCCAAAACCAATCGCTGATGAGGCTATGGATGCTGCTTCTTGTATTGGTTGTGGTGCTTGTGTAGCTGCATGTAAGAATGGTTCTGCTATGTTGTTCGTTTCTGCAAAAGTTTCTCAATTGGCATTGTTGCCTCAAGGTAAAGTAGAGGCTGCTGCTCGTGCGAAGAAAATGGTGGCTAAGATGGACGAACTTGGTTTTGGAAACTGTACTAACACTCGTGCTTGTGAGGCTGAGTGTCCTAAGAACGTTTCTATCACTAATATCGCAAGATTGAACCGTGAGTTCTTGTGCGCTAAAATTAAAGATTAATTTAATTTCCGATTTTTTCGTGTAAGTCACAAGTTGGTGTGCTTGCCGAGAAAAGATGGATGTAAATAATGGGTGAGTCTGTTTGGAAATTTTTTTGTTCTACAACAGACTCACTTTTTGTTAATACCTTTATAACTGTAACTTATGGAAGTTGAAAATAATTTGATTGATTCTGTTGATAATAGAGAGCCGGTAGCTTCGTCTCAATCACGTTTTAATATAAGTGATAATTTGTCCGGGAATTTGAAAGAAATGTCTAAATGGATTCGTCGCTTGCTTATCTTAACGGCAATTTTTATTGGGATATGGGTTTTGTGCCTGCTTTTTTTCCTTTTTGTGATTGCGACAACTCTTTTTGCTATGCCGGAGACGTTATCTTTTTTACCCGTAACGCTTTCATCGCTCTCGTTTCCTACGTTGTTACTAATCATTAGTTTAGGAATTTCAGTATTTATCTTGCTAAAACTGTGGAAAGGACAAAAATATATTCAAGAATCGCTACAAAAGCAGAATGAAGATTTGCTTTACAAAGGGGCTTCCAATTTAATGCAATATTGGAAATATACTTTTTACATGCAAGTTGTTGCCATTGTATTGATGTTCATTGGTTTTGTAATTGGACTTCTGATTGCGTTGTGATAGTTTCATTTTTTAGAACTTACCCTTTATAAATTTCACGAAGTAGTCATAATATTCAAGTCTCTTAAAATATAAAAATAGTTATGAATAATTTGGAAGAAAATAATATGCAAAATAGTGATTGTGTGTCACCAATTGAAAAAAGCGAAGTTTTAACTCATGCTGTTGATAATGAGTTGAATGAAGAAGTAGAGGTAGTTAATCCTTTTGTCCTCGAAGAGAGGTTTCTTTCTATTTGGAAATCAATGAGCAAGTATATGAAGAATTATCTTTATATCAATTTATTCTACTTGTTTCTATGTTTGTCTTTCAGCGTCTTTGTTCTTCTATTTTTACCATCGTGGTCTCTGTTTGATGGTGTTAGAGGAGTAAATATTTTTTCTTGTTTAATTGTGGTTGCGGTGCTTGCCTATCCGTTATACGCTCTTTGGAAGTCGAGTCGGAATCTGAAATTAAGTGTTAAGAATTTAGATGAAGGTAAATTGGCAGAAGCAATTCGTTATCAAAAATCTTTTTGGAAATACCTTTTTATATTCTGTGCTGTGTGGATATCATTTGTATTTTTTATACTTTCTATAGTCGCTTTGGTTGCCATTTTTGAGTAATATTTTCGCTTGTAGAGCCAAGTTTCTGGTGCCAAGGAGCTAACTATGTTTCAAGATTTAAGATTCAGGATTCAGGCATTCACCTACCCAACATTTCTCTCTGTCTGGGAGGCAGTACCTTGCAGAGGTTTCAGGATTCAAGTTTCAAGATTCAGGTTTCAAGTAGGCAACTACCAGACATTTCTCTCTGCCTGGAAGGCAGTACTGAGCGAAGCAATGGTAGCCCGGGACGGACTCTTGGGAAAACAGCGATGGAAGTCAGGGATACAGCTATGGGTAATAGGTAGCACATGGGAACCTGTCTGGGAGACAGTACCTTGCAGAGGTTTCAGGATTCAAGTTTCAAGATTCAGGTTTCAAGTAGGCAACTACCTGACATTTCTCTCTGCCTGGAAGGCAGTACTGAGCGAAGCAATGGTAGCCCGGGACGGACTCTTGGGAAAACAGCGAT
>SUWZ01000045.1:0-5290 GCA_015061185.1 Bacteroidales bacterium | reverse complement strand
GACATTTCTCTCTGCCTGGAAGGCAGTACTGAGCGAAGCAATGGTAGCCCGGGACGGACTCTTGGGAAAACAGCGATGGAAGTCAGGGATACAGCTATGGGTAATAGGTAGCACATGGGAACCTGTCTGGGAGACAGTACCTTGCAGAGGTTTCAGGATTCAAGTTTCAAGATTCAGGTTTCAAGTAGGCAACTACCTAACAATTTTCTCTGCCTGGAAGGCAGTACTGAGCGAAGCAATGGTAGCCCGGGACGGACTCTTGGGAAAATATTGTATGGATTCAGGGTGTTGGCGCATGTTTTAGGTATCGATGCACTGCGTGCGTTTCAGGATTCAGGTGTCAATTGGCAGTGTGTTTGAAACTTGAAACTAAATTCTGTATTCCTTAAATTAATTCATTCAACCGGTTATGGAAGAAATCCATAGTTTGATTTCTGATTCTACACGTTTTAGAGAGGTGGCTATGCGTATTACCATAAAATACGATAACCCGTAAATTGTCTGATTATTAATAGTATAAGGAGATGGAGTTTGCACTTCATCTCTTTTTTTTGTGTTAAAATTCCTGATTTCATCAAAATAATTGTTACCTTTGTCCCGAATTTTTTTAAAAATAATTTAAAAATTATGTCGAGTAACATAGTAAAGTTTTTACGAACTAAGACTTTAGCCCAAATAGTTGTGGCTATTTTTGCAATTTTACCTTTGAGTTCTTTAGCACAGGCTACATTGCCGTTTACAATGACGGAGGAGGCGTTGAATGACCCAAGTATTTGTACTATAACCGGGACTAATGTTTATAATTGGGATGGTGGTGTTGTTTTGAGTAATACTTGTATTAATCTCTTCGAGAAAGATTGTGGAGGATTTAATTGGGATGATAAAACGTTGCGCATATCACTGTCTGGGCATCCTGATTCTATTTTCTACACAGCTAGCCATAGTGGGACTGCAACAGATCCGGTTTGGTATTTGAAAGAAAGTAGTGATGGTGTAGATTGGAAAACTCTTGAACAAACTACTAGTGGAAAGGATTATGCTGTAAAACTTTCACCGACAACAAAATATGTGGCTATCATTTATTCTGGTAATTTAGCAGGATATATAAGAAACTTAAGAATTACTCCTATCTATAATTTAAAGGTAATATCTAACGATGTTATTTTGAAAAATGAGTTTCTCCGTGCTGGGGAATCAATCGATTTAGGTGAACAACCAACTAAGGATTGTTATACTTTCAGCGGTTGGGATAAAGAGGTTCCGGCAGTTATGCCTGAATCCGATTTGACGTTGACGGCTCAATTTGATGCAATTCAGTACACTTCCCATTTCAAAGTTTCCAATCCTGAATTGGGTGTTGAAGTGGCAGATTTTGATAAAGTCTTTGATTGTGGAACTGCAGTATCTGTGGAGAATCCTTCGCAAGTAGGATATAGATTTGATGGTTGGGAGCCGGCATTGCCAGAAATTGTTTCTGCAGAGATGGATGGGGCAACCTATACTGCAAAATGGACTCACAACGAATATGTGTTGACATTAATTATCAAAGAGGACAGTGTTATCGAGAAAAAACTTCACTATGGTGATGCAATCAATATTGAAACTCCTTTAATGGAGGGATATACTTTCCGTGAGTGGAATCTTGACGTTCCTGCAACTATGCCAGCAGATAATGTTACGTTAAAGGCTATTTGGAATACCAATCGATATAAAATAGTTCTAAATAAAGGCTTGGATCTTGTTCCCCAAATTGAAACGAAAGAATTTGAATACAATGCACCTGTTGCAGTTGACCCATTGGAGCATATAGGATATACTTTCATGGGTTGGGAGCCTGAGTTGCCTGCTACTATGCCGGCAAGCGATTTTGAAACCTATGCACAATGGAAAGCTAACCAATATCGTCATGTGGTTTATACTTCTGAAACAGATTCAACTGAGTTGTTGATAGATTATGGAACTGCGTTGGAGCCACTCCCTACTTTGGAGAAAACAGGGTATAACCATCTGGGTTGGGATGTGGAACAACCGGAAACTATGCCTGCTCACGACTTGAGCTTTCACCCTAAATGGGAAATGGTTCAGTATCATTTGAATTTGATGGTGGATGGTGCTGTTTACAAATCTTATCAATTCCATTATAACGATTTGGTTGTTTTGGAGGATTATCAAGATCCGCAAAAAGAAGGATATACATTCACCGGATGGAATGATCAATTCCCTGAGATTATGCCGGCAGAGAATCTTGAATTTGACGCTCAATGGCAAGTTAATCAATATCGCTACGTGGTTTATACTTCAGAAACAGATTCAACAGAGGAGTGGGTGAATTATGGTGAAAGCTTAGAGCCTTTATCGGATTTGGAGAGAGAGGGCTATCTGTTTAAAGGTTGGGATGTAGAACAGCCTGCCACTATGCCTGCACGCGATTTGGTAATTAAAGCTGTTTGGGGATTCAATCAGTATAAAATTGATTTGATGGTGGATGGCGCACTCTATAAAACATTGGCATTTGATTTTGGTGCAGAGGTGAGTGTTGAGGTTGAAGAACCGAAAAAAGAGGGGTATGCTTTTGCCGGATGGGGTGACGAATTCCCTGAAATTATGCCGGCAGAAAATCTTATCTACAATGCTCAATGGAACGTAAATCAGTATCGTTATGTGGTTTATACTACCGAGTCTGACTCGTTGGTGGATATTCATGATTTTGGTGCTTCGTTAGAACCATTAGGAACACAATTGCGTCCGGGTTACACTTTCAAAGGTTGGGATGTGGAGCAACCGGCTACTATGCCTGCCTACAATTTGACCATCCGCGCTCTTTGGGAAATCAATCAATATAATTTGAACTTATTGGTGGATGGAGAGATATATAAGACATTCTCTTTCGACTATAATGCTCCGGTTGAGTTGGAGTATGAAACTCCGAAAAAAGAGGGACATACATTTGTTAAGTGGAATGGTGAAATACCGGAGGTGATGCCGGCAAAAGATGTCGAATTAGAGGCTGAATGGTCGGTAAATGAATATATGTTTATTGTAGTAAACAATCCAACCGATTTAACAATGAATGACACTTTCTATTATGAGTATGGAAAGAAAATAGAAGAGATAGTTGTTCCTGAGCGAGTAGGACACACTTTTGTAGGTTGGGATAAAGAAATTCCGGAAACTATGCCGGCTCAAAAATTGATTTTGCAATCTCAATGGAAAGTAAATGTATATAGCTTGAATTTCTATTCAGAAGGGGCATTGTACTTTAAGCAGACTTATGAATATGGTGCAACTATTGAGTATGAGTCAGTTTCCAATCCAATCAGAACGGGGTATTTCTTCTTAGGTTGGGATCTTGACAAACCAACTACCATGCCGGCAAAGGATGTAAAACTCACTGCCAGATGGTCGTTGAATGCTCATGAACTTATTTTGGTTACAGATGCAAATAATCCATCTACTAATGATACACTCTACTATGATTTTGGAGCAAGCATAGAGCCGATAGCCGATCCGGAAAAAGAGGGTTACACCTTCTTGGGATGGGATGTGAAAATTCCTTCAACGATGCCGGATAACTCTTTGGTTGTAACCGCAAAATGGAGTATCAATAATTATACATTGACTACGCTTGTAAATTGCGTTCCAACTACATACACTTATACATTCGGTGATGAAGTTTCTATTGCAGATCCGAGCGTGGAAGGATATGAGTTTAAAGGATGGAATCCGGTAATCCCTTCAACGATGCCGGGAAAGAATGTGTTGGTGATAGCTGATATGCAAATTCTACAATACAATTTCATCACTAAGGTAGATGACGATTCTGATACAATCCAATATAACTTTAACGAAGCAATTGCAACTCCTGAGGTTCCAACCAAAGAGGGACATACCTTCAAGGGGTGGTCTTCTGCTATTCCTGCGACAATGCCGGCTGAGGATGTAATCATTTCTGCATTGTGGGAAACCAATTCATATAAAGTTTATTTTGTTTCAGATGAAGATACTTTGCAAACAGTCTCTTATAAGTATGGAGAAAAAATAGAGCGACTTAAATCTCCATCCAAAGAGGGATACCTATTCTTGGATTGGTTGGATGAAATGGGAGGCGAAATTCCTGCTACTATGCCGGCAAAGGATTTGGTATTTAATGCAGAATGGATGATAAATAGTTACTATTTCGTAACCATTGCAGATGGAGATACTGTTGCTAAGAAATATGACTACATGGAGGAGATTGCAACTCCGGAAATTCCAACAAGAAAAGGATATACATTTGCAGAGTGGAACAAGAGTATCCCTGCAACCATGCCGGCATACAATGATACGGTAAAAGCACTTTGGGATGTTAATTCGTATGTTCTTACTTGGGTGGTTGATGGCGATTCATCTTCTGTGATTTATACATACGGAGAACCAATCAATAAGGTGAAAGATCCTGAAAAGATAGGCTATACCTTTGTTGGATGGGATCAATTTATTGCAGAAACTATGCCGGATAGAGATTTGGTCTATAATGCAGAATTTGTAATTAATAGTTACCAATTTATTGTAAATGTAGATGGTAAGAGAGATTCTACTTCATACAATTTTGGTGATACACTTCTTGTACTTGATGAGCCTGTTAAAAAAGGACACACATTTGTCAAATGGTTAGGTAATATCCCTGCAACCATGCCGGCATATAATGTAGAGGTGTATGCATTGTTTGAAAGAGATACATTTGAATTGAAGATTAAGGCGGGTGAAGAAACTATTGTCTATAATTATCCGTATGATTCTGAAATTCAAACAATCATTGCTCCTGCAATAAAAGGTAAACAATTTGATAAGTGGAGCGAGGAGCTACCGGTGAGAATGCCTGATGAGAATTTGGAAATTGAGGCTCTATACAAAGCAAATCAGTACCAATTAACCATCTTGTTTGGCAATGAGACTTCTGTTGAATATTATAATTTTGAGGAGGAAATAGGTGAACCTGCAACTCCAAAAAGAGAGGGATACAATTTTGTTGGATGGGACGTTGAGTTCCCTGCGGTTATGCCGGACTCTAATGTTGTGATTGCTGCTAAATGGGAAATCAATCAATACGATTTCGTGGTTGTAGTTGATGATGATTCTACTACTACTACAGCATACAACTTTGGTGCTCCAATTGAAAAACCGGTGGAACCAACAAAAGAGGGATATATCTTCAAAGGATGGGATAGAGAAATTCCTGCAACCATGCCGGCAGAGAACATAGAGGTTAAAGCTAAATTTGTTGTAGATACTTTCTTGTTGACAACCATTG
>SUWZ01000003.1:67324-96663 GCA_015061185.1 Bacteroidales bacterium | reverse complement strand
TGAAAGGGGGAAACTCCTTTCTCTTGAAAAAAATTTTTTATTCCCCGAGTTGCATTATCAAGTTGAATTTAAGATTTAATAACAATAGGTCTCTCAAAAAAATTGCCTACCTTTGCCAATACAAAAAATAACAATAAAAAAAACGATTATGCGTTACTTAAGAATTTTAACAAAACGAATTGTATTCCTACTTTTTTCTCTTGTTTTCCTGTCAGGAGCTAATTTTAATACTTTAGCACAAAGTTCTAAACAAGTGGGAACAACCGGAATTTCTATGCAAGAGCAACAAATCGATCACAAGAGAAGAGATGATTTTCATAGAAGAGATAATCACAAAAAAGATGACTATAGAAGGAATGATAAAAAAATTAAGCCGATAGTAATCTATCCAATGGCAGAAGACCATTTTAATATTTTTCTATCTAAAATCAAAAAAGTATCATTCAAAGATTGTAAAATGACAATAGTTGAAGTAGGCTGCATTAACAATTACTTTACTTGCAGACAAGTTTTATCTATCATGAAACTATTTTCATTTGATGATGAAAAGATGCAAGTATTGAAAATCATGAATCCCAACATTTTGGATAAAGAAAATGGTGAAATGTTGGCAGAACATTTTACATTTGACAGTTCTAAGAAACAGGCAATGACTATTCTAAATAAGTAATGAAGAGATTTTGTAATGAGAAGCTGTTTAATTTTCATTGAAAAAATAATCTTAAAAACCTCTCTCAAATAAGCTCGAAATAAAATTTAAACAACTTCTAAAAATAGTTGTATATTTTAGCAAAAAAGTGTACTTTTGCGGTCAAAATGGCCCTGTAGTTCAGCTGTATAGAACGTCAGATTCCGGTTCTGAAGGTCGTGGGTTAGAATCCCGCCAGGGTCACAATCTTTTTTTTATCAATACTTTAATAGTTGATTTTTCCGTAAAATAAAAAAAGTGCGGTATGATGCAACTGAAGGTATCATCGTATTCTGTTTTTCCCAAATCTTTTTTTTTATTCTCCTTTCTGTCCATGATTGAGACTCAGTAGGTAGTTTTTCAAGTAGAATATAAAATTAAATGACCACCCAATCCGTCTTGACAAAATCTATAGAAATAACCCTTACCGATTTTGCCATAAGAAATAACCAACTCTAAACTGGTTAGAAGAAATATCATATAATTCAAACCAATAAGTATCTGTCTGCATGCGCCTACCGGCATACATTCCATCCCACCCTGAAAATTTATTTTCAAAGCGTCTTAAAAGACGTCCATTCCTATCGTAAATAGATAGTTCAAAATGATTTAAATTAGCTGCTATAGAGAGTAAATCCCGATAAGTAAAAATTCTATCATCCATGAAAGTCTCTTCCAACCTCTCCTCACTACAATTCTTCGCAAAGACTCTAATAGTGACGGTTTGAGTATCACAATACGAAAGTAATTGAATATTTAATAACGAATCTCGCTCAACAATCCAACGTTGGTTATCAAACCTCTTCTCTGCAGAGAAAATCTCAATTGCATTAGAGTGAAGAATGTCCTCAGAGACCAATTGTTCGCCAATACAGAAAACAGAATCTTTCTTATCCCACCACAAATCGGGCCAAACCCGAACGTGGAGCGACTCATCAACAATACAGCCATGCTGAGTTACCCCATAGAGATAATATTCTCTGTCAGCCTCAGGAATCACCCTTGTATTCTCTACATTCCACTTTAAAGTTGTATCTTCAATATAAGCCTGTAAATCAATGGTATCTCCATAGCAAATATCAATAGAATCAAGAACAAAATCTTCAATTTTATTAACTTTATAAACAAACTTCACTCCTCCCAAAACACCGGAGATAATTCCATCATCAGGCAAAGATTCAACTCGAATTGTTGCATGTTTTGCCACACCTGTATTCCAACAAACAGAACTTCCACACAACTGATAATCAAAAGGATAAAGCATTTCATAATGTAACTCTTCGTTCAACTTTAAATAAATCATAGAGTCATTGGCAATATTAATTCCATCGAGTCTGAATTTTAAATAAAGCTCATCATCAGGACAAGGAAGTTCCACAAACAAAGTATCAGGTTCCTCGTCTTGCACAGAATAACACTGATAAGAAGAACACTCCTGCTTTTTAAGCAAAATAGAAGCGGGTGAAGTATATGCACCAAAGTAGAGTTTTTTCAACGAAGAAAAACAAGAAGATAAGTTCAATTGCCAACTTCGAGAATAATTCGTACACCCATCAAAATCAAGATTAAAATTCAACTTAGAATTTTCAGTTAACAGATCATAATCCAAAGCCCAAACAGCCTTCTGTGGCAAAATATCAGAAGGATTTTCACTTCGTACGAAGGATAACTGAAGAGGGTTTTCGTCTAAAAAGAGTTCAGCATTTACAACCGGGTCAATAGATGAATTTATCACCCAAACCTGCTCTATCGCCTCCTTACAAACCACCTCCATCTCAGATTCTTGCAACCGACAACGATCAACAATTAAGGTGTCAGAAAATAAAAAATCATTTTCCAAACTATCTTTAGCAAGTATGGATAACAAAAACGTATCCTTCTCTGTTTTAAAGATTTTACCACAAATCGGCAAGGCATAACGGAAAGGGTAAGAATAGGTCTCATGATTATAATCGTCACTCCAATCTTGCCAAGTATAGGACAAATCTTCGTCATGAATATTTCTTAGCATCACATCTTTTAAAGGGAATTGACTTCCTAAACAAAGTCTCCCCTCTCCTTTTAATGAGAGGCAATGAAAAGATGTTTTAAGTTGTTGCTTTATTTTTTCTCTTTCCTTCTGAGTTTTAGGTATTTTTCGAGAGACAAAAAAATGATTATTACAACGATTTTCCAATAATTCCACCTTTAGGTCAACATAAATTTCCGAAGAAGAATCGCACTCGAGACCTACAATCTTAAATTCATCCTCTTGCTCGTTTTGAGTAATCGATTTAATGAATTTCCCTTTATAGTAGAGATCAACGATACAATTTAAAGGAGTATCCGGGTGATTTACACGCAAAACAAAACGATAATCATCAGGTTTAATTACTTCATACTCAAATGATTTACTATTCATCATAGCACAAGACTCATTGGTTGCCACCAAAATAAATTTTTGGTCATCACCGGATGCAATCCCAAAATTTTCCGTCAAAGAAAATCGCTTTCCATTTCCCAAATTTTCCCAATAAACATCATCACAAGAATTGCAATAAACACGAGGCACTCTAATTTCACTTCCTTCACAAAGTCGGGCATGAGAGAATTCCAAATCAATCGTTGGTGAAGGAATCACTTGCACCAAAAAGGAAAACTCTTGAACTCCTCCTATTCCGTTTTTCTTGGCATATTGAAGATGGTAAGAAGTTGTTTGGGCAGGAGCTACCCAATCTAACCACCCCTCCTTCCATCCCAATAATTGGTAGTCAACCGGAACCTTTACATGATATTTAAGAAAATTAGATAACTGAAAACTATCTCCCTGACAGATTTTAATTTGACTAAAATCCGGCTCGATTTGAGCAGACAATGGGTTGAAAAAAAGATTGATAGACAAAACCACGCATAACATAATAACTTTCTCTCTACCAGAGAATTGCAAACAAACAGCCATAATTTTTTATTACTTTTAGATTTTATTCTAAATTTATTTTGAGTTTCACTCTCTTATTTTCATCATCTTAGGGATTCTATTTAGAAGGGTTCTATAAAACATAATTTACAGAAGTTACCTAAAAAAATTTCATAATCAAAAAAAATGAATTAAGAGAACCCACCCTTGGAGAATATTGAAAGAATATTAGGAATTGGCAAATAGATACCAATTCCTAACAAATTTTAATTTTCAGTAGTCTCTAATTCTGAATATACATTAGCAGTAACAGAATCAGATAACTCCTTATCATTTTCGTAATAGAGAGAATCATAATAGGATGGATCATCAGATACAATGTCACCCATCAATTCGTCACCACCGCACGCTACCAACAAAGGCAATGAACAAGCCACCATAATTGTTTTTTTATTCAAAATCCCCTTCTTTTGAAGTTCATTCTCCAAATAGCGAACTTCACTTTCACATTTTGGACATGTTCCCTTGCACTCCCCTTTAAAATTACATTCAGTAGTTTTAAAGGCTATTCCATTTTGCAGTGCAATCTCTTGACGAATCATCTTCAAGGCATTACACTTCTCTTTCCCTTTATTCTCTTTCATAACACAATTATAATTTAAATACTACAATTTTTTTTATACTGCAACATCATAGCGCGAGCAGCTCTATCAGAAACCGACTCTTTTCCCAACAACTCAATCAACTCATCATACCCTTTCAACATCTCTTTTCTACACTCTATATCTCTCAATTTATCAATTTCTTTAGAAAGACGCTCTACAGTAAACTCTTCAATCACCAACTCTTGTACAAGCCATTTATTTGCGATTAGGTTCACCAATGAAATATAAGGCACACGAATAAAAAGTTCCAAGAAACGATGAAACAACCATCCACCCGACATTTTATAAACCACCACTTCCGGAACTCTCATTAAAGCAGTTTCCAATGTAGCTGTTCCGGAAGTAACCACCGCCAAATCAGCCTGTTGCAACAACTCATACGTTTCGTTGTAAATCACCTTCGCATCGTAGTTTTTCGTTATCTGTTGATAGAGAGAAGAATCGATGCTTTTTACGCCTGCAATTACAATTTGGTAATCTTTATACCGAATAGCAGATTCTAACATGATAGGCAAAGAGCCTTTAATCTCCTGCACTCTGCTTCCAGCCAATAGAGCGAGAATAGGACGATTATCAACTCCGGTTCTTGCCTCAAACTCGGCTCTACTCTCCCCTTTATGAGGTCTGTTTTCAATTGCATCCACACACGGATTTCCCACATATTCCACCTCCAAACCCCTCTCTCTAAACCATTCAACCTCAAAAGGTAATATCGAAAAGACTTTATCAATGTAACGTTTCATGCTTTTTAAGCGATACTCCTTCCATGCCCACAATTTAGGAGAAATATAATAATAAACAGCCACGTTAGGCATATTTTCTTTAACAAACTGCGCAATCTTCAGATTAAAACTTGGATAATCCACCAAGATCAAAACATCCGGAGCAAAGTTTGTGACCGCCTCTTTACATGATCTAATGTTACCTAAAACGGTCTTTGCATGCAACAGTACCGGAATAAAGCCCATAAATGCCATATCCCGATAGTGCCTTACCAACCGAACACCTTCCGCCTCCATTAAGTCGCCACCTAAGCCACAAAAGGAAGCATGACTATCCTCTTTCTTCAAAGACTTAATCAAATTAGAGGCATGCAGATCTCCGGAAGCTTCTCCAGCTATGATAAAATATTTCATATCAATTACCTACAAAACACAAGAGCCATAGACAATAAAACAGCCACAATCAATCCGTATGCCGATTGCCAACGCTCTGTCTTATAAAATACAAAAAATAGAATTAAACTTGGTATCAACGAAGCAATCATAATACTAGAAAATTCCATACTATGAAAAACTATCTTGAATGTTTCTTTGACACCTATATCCTCTTTTAGGTACCCTTTTGAAACCAAATATACCATTATTGCAGTCATCGCAAAAGAACCCAACAATCCAATAAAAAAATTATCAAAAGAATTTTTAGGTTCCGACGAATCATCAAAATACATATCTTCTTTCATAAAAAGAAAAAGTTAGTTAATTAAACACAGTGATAAAATAGCACCCAAAAAAATTAAGGCACCTCTACACATCACTTTAAACAATTATTTTCCAACCAATCATAGTCAGTCATATCAATTTTCACCGGCACAACAGAACCCAATCCACTGCTCAATGCCCACTCGTCTGTATCCACAGCGTTAGGTTCTCTGTTATCGAAATAACCAGCCAACCAATATTGAGTTGTTCCTTTCTCAAAAGTTTTATCATACTCTTCACTCCAACGAGCATCAGCTTGTCTGACAAATTTGAGACCCTGCACAACACCTTTAGGGAAATTCACATTCAAGAATGTTCCCTTAGGGAGAGGATCTTTCAATACCTTCTCAACCATGGCAACAACATGAGGTAAAGTGTTGGAAAAATCCGCATCATCCGCATGGTCACAAAGAGAGAATGCGATAGAAGAGATATTATTCACGCATCCTTCCATAGCTGCACCGACAGTTGCCGAATAAAGCGAATTGACAGAGGCATTAGAACCATGATTGATACCGGACAAAACGATGTGAGGCAATTGTTTGTCAAACAAGGTAAAAAAAGCCAGTTTCACGCAATCAACGGGCGTACCGGAGCAAGAGAAGATATACAAATCATCTTGACTACACAACAACTTTAACTCTAAACCGACGCCATGCGTAATAGCAGAAGAACTACCCGAACGTACAACATCGGGAGCCACCACAACCACCTGACCCAAATGAGCAACAGAGTTAATTAGCTCTGCAATACCCTTAGAATGAACACTATCATCATTCGTAATAAAGATAATAGGTTTATCCTGTTTAAATTTAATTTTTTCTATCATAACAAGACAAAGTTAATGATAAAAACATAGGATACAAAAGTATTAGGGAGGTTATTTTCGAAAATAAAGATAATAAAAGTGCAAACAAGACAATTAAAACAAAAAGATTGGTCAAAAAGCCTTCACTTTTCAACCAATCTTTTAATCATATCATAAGATATTAAGCGTTCTTAACTTTATCAACGATAGCTTTGAAAGCATCCGGTTGATTCATAGCCAAGTCTGCCAAAACTTTGCGATTTATTTCAACACCAGACTTATGGATAGCCCCCATCAATTGAGAGTAAGACATACCCTCTAAGCGAGCAGCAGCATTGATACGTTGGATCCACAAAGCACGGAAATTACGTTTTTTGTTCTTACGGTCACGGTAAGCATACAAAAGACCCTTTTCCCAAGTATTCTTTGCAACTGTCCAAACATTCTTTCTAGCACCATAATAACCTCTGGTGAGTTTCAAAATTTTCTTTCTCTTTGCTCTTGAAGCAACATGATTTACTGATCTAGGCATTTTCTTTAAAATTTGTGACTGTTAGCGCCTCATAAACTGAGAACTTTGTGCTAAACAATCGATTAATACTTATTTTAACGAATACAAAGCAAACTCTTAACATTCTTAGTATCAGCACTTGATACAATTGCAGAATGAGTTAAACCTAATTTTTGCTTCTTAGTTTTTTTCGTCAAGATGTGACGTTTAAAAGCATGCTTTCTTTTAATTTTTCCTGATCCGGTAAGGGCGAACCTCTTTTTGGCACCGGAATTAGTCTTTACTTTTGGCATTTTTTTAAATTTTAAAATTATAATAAAAATAGATCATTTCTTTTTCTTTGGAGAAAGCAGGATAATCATTCTCTTACCTTCCAATTGAGGTAATTGATCCACCTTAGCATACTCCTCTAAGTCGTTCGCAAAACGAAGCAACAATACTTCACCTTGTTCTTTAAATAAGATTGAACGTCCCTTAAAGAAAACGTAAGCTTTAAGTTTAGCACCCTCTTGTAAAAATCCGATAGCATGCTTCAACTTAAAATTATAGTCATGATCATCCGTTTGCGGTCCGAAACGAATCTCCTTAACCACAACCTTCGTTGCTTTCGCTTTCATCTCTTTCTCCTTCTTCTTTTGCTGATAAAGGAACTTTTGATAATCCGCTACACGACAAACCGGAGGTACAGCATTCGGTGAGATTTCAATCAAATCTGCATCTAACTCGTCTGCAATACGAAGAGCCTCCTCAATGGAATAAACCCCTTGCTCCACGTTCTCTCCAACTAAACGAACTTCTTTCTCTCGGATACGATCATTGATGCGATAAGCATCTTTGGTATTGTTACCACCCTTGGTATCCGGTCTCTTAACAAATGTCTTGGTTGCGATAATTTTATCCTCCTTAATTTAAATAAAATATTAATTATTAACTATTTATCAACAAAAAGAATCACCATGCATTCATCATCTCCTCAACTTCTTTTTTCAATTCGGATGCAAAGGTAGTAATTTTTACGGAACCTTTATCACCTTCGCCCTGTTTTCTTACAGAAACTTCATCATTTTCTGCTTCTTTTTCACCAACAATAAGCATATAAGGAATTCTTTTCACCTCATTATCTCTAATTTTTCTTCCAATTTTCTCGTTTCTGTCATCAACTATTGCTCGAATATCGTATGAATCCAAAATATCGGCAACTTTTTGAGCATAATCGTTATACTTTTCACTAATTGGAAGCACCACCACCTGATCCGGAGTCAACCACAATGGGAATTTTCCTCCGGTATGCTCAATCAACACTGCCACAAAACGCTCCATAGAACCAAACGGAGCACGATGAATCATCACCGGACGATGCTTTTGATTATCCTCACCAACATACTCCAACTCGAAACGTTCAGGAAGGTTATAATCAACTTGAATAGTACCCAATTGCCATCTTCTTCCCAAAGCATCTTTAACCATAAAGTCTAACTTTGGCCCGTAGAATGCCGCCTCTCCATATTCCACTCTTGCCGGCATATTTTTCTCTTTACAAGCCTCAATAATAGAAGCCTCAGCCTTTGCCCAATTCTCGTCAGTTCCTACATACTTTGTTTTGTTATTAGGATCTCTCAAGGAGATTTGAGCTTCAAAATTATCAAAATTCAACGCCTTGAAGATAATCGAAATAATATCCATAACACGGATAAACTCATCTTTCACTTGATCCGGACGACAATAGATATGAGCATCATCTTGCGTAAATGAGCGTACACGAGTCAACCCGTGCAACTCCCCACTTTGTTCGTAACGATACACAGTACCAAACTCTGCCAAACGCAAAGGCAAATCGCGGTAAGAACGTGGTTGCCATCTATAGATCATACAATGATGAGGACAATTCATCGGTTTCAACAAATACATCTCTCCCTCTTCAGGAGTTGTGATAGGTTGAAAACTATCAGAACCATAATGATCCCAGTGACCGGAAGTTACATATAACTCTTTATTTCCGATATGCGGAGTAATCACTTGTTGGTAACCAAATTTCTTTTGAATTCTTTTCAAGAAATCTTCCAATCTCAAGCGAAGAGCTGTACCACGAGGCAACCACATTGGCAATCCCTTTCCCACCATGTCTGTAAACATGAATAGCCCCAACTCTTTACCAATTTTTCTATGATCTCTCTTCTTAGCCTCTTCCAACAAAGCAAGATGTTCATCCAACATTTTCTTCTTAGGGAAAGTGATTGCATATAGACGAGTCAATTGTTTTCTCTTTTCATCACCACGCCAATAAGCTCCAGCTAAAGTAAGTACTTTTATAGCTTTGATTGGAGAAACATCCGCCAAGTGCGGACCTCGACAAAGGTCGGTAAATGACCCTTGTTCGTACAAAGTAATTGTACCATCCTCCAATTCACTAATCAACTCAGTTTTATAAACCTCTCCACGTTCATCAAACATCTTCATCGCATCAGCTTTAGAGATATCCACACGTGTCAAAGTTTGTTTTGTGGCAACAATTTCAGCCATCTTTTTCTCAATAGCTGCAAAATCAGCCTCTTTCAAAACTACATCACCAAAATCTATATCGTAGTAAAATCCATTCTCGATGGCCGGACCGATTCCAAATATCGCATTTGGATAAAGCATCTGAACAGCTTGTGCCATCAAATGGGCTGAGGTATGCCAAAAAGCATGTTTTCCCTCTGCATCCTCAAACTTATGTAATACAATAGAAGCATCTTCCGTGATTGGGCGATTCAAATCTCTAATCTCACCATTAACACTTATGGCCAACACATCTTGAGCCAATCTCGAACTAATGCTCTCTGCAATCTGTAATCCTGTTACTCCTGCCTCAAATTCGCGAACTGAAGCGTCCGGAAATGTAATCTTTATCATATCTTATTCTTTATAAGAGACCAACAAACGTCTCCCTCAATTATTTAAAACACGCAAAGGTAATAATTTTTTCAAATAAAATAGTCCAATGAATTAAATTTATTCCCAAATAATTTTATCTGCCGACAATTTTATTCGTTTGGGTTCTCCCCTCTTTCCTGTTACTATGTACTCTTGGGCTATATCCTCATGAATATGTAACAAGAATGCCTCTTTTATTCTAGCACACTTTTCATTAATGGAGTTATCTGTGGGGTCGCAAATTCGTTGTACTTGCGCATAATCAAAAAAGGTCCATGGCTCATCTTTCATCTTTTTTTTCTCTTTTACGCTTCTATAAATCATATCCAACTCATCCCGATAATCTATCAACTCTTTAAATAAAATTCCTTCGGGATGTCTAAGAAAAAGGAAATATACCGCCTTTACGATTGGGGTCATGTGTATTTCCACATCGTTATACTCCGACAAAAAGATTCTATAATCCTTTGTTATTCTTAAGGTACTTAAGGGTGCTTTCGGAAAAATAATCTGAGACAATATCACATCACTAATTCCACTTCTGCGTAACTGATCTACTTTCAAACGAACCTCCTCCAACATTTTATTAACTTCATCCTCGAAGAGGTAATCCGGATCTGTTATTTCCCTTAGTAGAATTCCATTCCCATTTTTTGAATTTATGATACGTCTGTACTCCACCCAAGTGGGTGAAAATTCGGCTATTTGCTCCACCATGTAATCCCAATAGGCTTCTGCGTTATCCATTTCGCTGACATCTATAGCCAGAGCATCATAAAAAAGTGGGGGTTCATTATTGAACCAAATATCAAGATAGGGAGTTGCGATAAAAAAAGCAGGTTTTGTAATTTTAATTCTGTCACTAAACCTACAATACTTCATCATAAAATTACTTTCTAAAACCGGTAACTCATTCATAGAAATTGTCATTACCGGATTTCGGTACCTCCACACCTCATCAGAAGATAGTAACTCTTGCGTTAAGTAGGGAAGATAAACAAATCGTTTGCCTCTTTTTGCAAATGCCTCTTTTATAAAATCATAATTTTCTTTTATCTGTTGATTAGTTCGCTCATCATATTCAGCCTCAACATAAATCACCTCATCATAATTGGGAGTAAAAGGCAAATCATAAAATTGAAATCGAGAATAATTAGATGTATATTTACTTGCCATACTTTCTATAATTTGGTTTGATGTTTTCTTTGGAGTACTTCAAAATCATAATCTGATTTCATTTTATCAATAATCGTTTTAACGATTTCAAATATCTCTCCATCTTTTTGATAATCAGCCTCACATACAAAATTCACACGTCCGTCTGAAATCAGTTTCTTTGCGGCTCTCAATTTTGAAGAGTCCGGACGATAAACTGCAATCGAATAGCCTCCTTGATTTTTGACTAACTTCATACACGGAATATCAGTCTCCCCATCTCCAAAATAAATCATTCTTTTAAATGGGATAGGTCTCTCCTCTTCATTTGTATAACGATTGACTTCAACATTGTCGCTAACACTTCTAATCCCTTTATTAATCTTAAAGAGAAACTGTGTTTTGGTAGAAAAATCGACAGCAACTGCAGGCCAAACTGCCTCTCCTGCTTCGTTATAGATGTAGGAACAAGCATAAATTCCCTTAAACTCACTCGCAATAGGTGTTCCGTCTATCATTTCTTTTAAACCGGAAGAGTTGATATAGTGTTCTATTTGCACTCCTTTACTTTCTCCATACTGATTAATCAAAGCAAACCACTCCTTCACACCCTCATAGAGTTTCACCTCTTCTCCATTTTTTCTCAACAACTCTTTTGTTAGAGAAAAACCAGCCTTTTTAGCTGAATCCAGCATATATTTCATATAGCACAAAATACTATTTGCGTCTTCGTCAATTGCCATACGATTGGCCTTAGTCCAAAAATCATTAACGGAAATGCCTAACGACTGAATAAAGCCAAACTCTTGCATATTGAGAGGCGACAAAGTTCCGTCAAAATCATATACCAATGCTACTATCGGTTTCATACAAATTATTCTGAAGGTGGTTCTATAAATTTATTTAGTGGAATTTTTTATTTATCCGCCATCAATCTTTTTGTCCTCACAATAAACTCGTATGGATCGCTCTCTTTTCTGAAACGATTTACTGCGGTTACCGTGATACAATAGATACTATTATTCAAGTGGGGATAATCGGAAAGTTGAATTTTTGTATTGGGAGTAATTTCCAAAATATAGTTAGGATCGTCAAAATCGCACTCCAAACTATCCGGGAAAGCATAAACCACGTAATACGAAATTGCCTCTCCATCATCAGCAAGAACCGCATCCCACGAAAGGCAATCCATTGTATCCAATTGCAAATTCACCGGAAAATGCGCCTCTGATTTTTTGCCCAATAAAGATTGAGGCGGGAGTGCATGATGGCGATAATAATCGGCCTGTAAACTATCTTGCAAACCTTGAATATTCTTCAAGAAATATTTGGTACTATAAAAAATCACTCCATCATTATTTATACACTCATCATTGAAACGCAATTGTCGAACCAATTCGTTAGGTGTTTTCCATGCCTTAGGCTTATTCACCTCCAAACCGGATGCATAGAGACCAAAATAGAGTTTACTATTTTTCACGTTATCTTGCCACCAAGGAGCCAAAACAGCATAATCTGCCACTTTCTTTCCCAATTCCCAATAAAGTTGAGGGGCTAAATAATCTACCCAACCACTATCTGCCCATAAAATTACGTCGGCATATAAATCATCATAATTGGTTACACCGGCTTTAGTTGCCGACCCTTTAGGATCTTTATTAGCATTCCGCCAAACTCCAAACGGACTTACGCCAAACTCTATCCATGGTTTAATTTGCTTAACAGAGTCTTGGATACGCTTTACGATTCTATTTACATTATCTCTTCGCCAATCTGCCTTTGATGTAAATCCTCTCGGATTATTCTGGAAAGTCTCTTCATCAGGAAAATCAGCTCCTCCTGAGGGATAAGGATAAAAATAATCATCAAGATGCAATGCGTCAATATCATAACGAGAAACAATATCTTGCAACACCCAAATCAAATAATCTCCTGTTTCTTCCAATCCAGGATCAAAATAAATTCGTCCGCCGTAAGTCTTGAACAAATGAGGTTTCTTAAAATAGATATGATTTTCAGCCAATTTGTAGTTTGGGAAATTGGTGACGCGGTAGGGATTAATCCATGCATGCACCTCCATGCACCTTTTATGCGCCTCTTCAACAACCAATTGCAGCGGGTCAAAAAAAGGCTCGGGAGCTCTACCCTGCTCACCGGTAATCCACTCAGACCATGGTTCAATATCCGACTTATAGAGAGCATCAGCCGTAGGCCTTATTTGAAAAATAACTGCATTTATTTTGCATTTTCGCAACGAATCAAGAATTTGAATTAATTCTGCCCTTTTCTCTTCAGAGGAAGCATTCACATTAGAAGGCCAATCGATGTTGGCAACTGTTGCAATCCAAGCACCTCTGAATTCACGTTTCTCAGGGCGTGCGGAAGCGATAGAGGAACTTCCATATAAAAAAATCAGCAAAAAAGAACAAAAAGATATTACAAAATTCTTCATTATCAATATTTTGGAAATAATTTTTACAAAGATAAAAATTTTCAAGAAGAAGATACGATTTTAAGTTTAAATTTTAGTCTATTCCCCCAAGGGCTGAACAATTTAATGTCAAAACAAAGTCCGCTATTTACCCATTTGTCGCATAACTTTTAGGATTTGCGATTGACGTTTCTTTAAATAGGCAGTCGGGTTTTTAGGGTTATATTTACGCGGACTTGGCAAGGAAGCCGCAATAATAGCAGCCTGCTCACGATTAAGTTCCGAAGCAGAAATATCATAGTAAATATTGGCAGCTCGCTCTATGCCATAAATTCCATCCCCCATTTCAATAATATTCAAATAGACCTCCATAATACGTTCTTTGCTCCAGAATAGTTCAATTAAAAGAGTAAAATAGACCTCCAATCCCTTCCTTAACCAAGAGCGGTCAGGCCACAAAAACAAATTTTTAGCCGTTTGCTGAGAGATTGTACTTGCACCAAAAGCCGTACTGTTCCTCTTTTTATTTTTCTCTGCAGCCAATTTTATGGCATCGAAATCAAATCCCCAATGCTCCATAAACTTATTATCTTCAGAGGCAATAACCGCATTAACGATATTAGGAGAAATTTCCTCTATCGGCACCCATTTTTTCTTCATGCGAAGAGGTTTGTCTTCACTAATCCTCTCCACATTTCTGATGACCATCAACGGAGTAATAGGAATAGGTAAAAAACGAGCCAAAATCACCAGAATAATCGAGAAGCCGAAAAGAGCTAAAAAAAGATTTCTAATCCACCGACCGAAATTTTTTAAAGTAGGAAAAGAGAATTTATTCTGTTTTTTCTTCATTTTATCAAATATATAGAAAGAATAAAAAGCTGTTTAAATTTTATTTAAAAAAAATTTAGAGTTTCACTCTCTTATTTTCGGCATCTTTGAGATTCTTTTAGGTGGGTTCTATAAATTCATTTCGAGGAATTTTTGAATTTATTTCGAGTAAATTGCTGTGCGAAAGAAGGAAGCAGTGCAAGCACTGTGACCGACTGACAAGCAGCAATTTGCCAAAATAAATCAAAAAGTACCGAAAAGTTTATCAATCTGCGATTTACACTTTTTAAATTTTAAACGGTGAATTTATAGAACTCACCTTAAACCTATTTTTATTCTCCTTTTTTGATAATAGTCCACTATTTTCTGCAAAAGAAGACTAAAAATAGATTTAAAAATCTCTCTCAAATATGCTCGAAATAAAATTTAAACAACTTCTTATAATAAGAGGTCAGAACATGTATAAGCACATTCTGACACTCAATAGTTCGTAACCAGACTACAGAAATCTAAAAAATCTCTTAATACTGTTCATTTTCATTCGGGAAATCGCCCGATTTTACGTCATTGATATAATTTACCACAGCCTGAGAAATCACTTGATTAAGGTTGGCATAACGACGAAGGAATTTAGGAGAGAAATCCATATTAATTCCCAACATATCATGCATTACAAGCACTTGTCCATCGGCACCGGAACCTGCTCCGATACCGATGATAGGAATAGAAACTGATTTTGCCACCTCTGCAGCTAAGACAGCCGGTACTTTCTCAATAACAATAGCATAACATCCTGCCTCTTCCAATGCTTTTGCATCACTTCTTAGTTTGCGTGCTTCCTCTTCATTATTGGCACGAAGCGCATAAGTTCCATATTTATTAATGGATTGTGGCATCAAACCAATATGTCCCATCACCGGAATACCTGCATCAATAATCTTTTTGATAGAAGGAACAACTTCTACACCACCCTCAATTTTAAGAGAATCAGCACCCGTCTCTTTCATAATTCGAATAGCAGAATGCAAGGCATCTGCTTCTCCCGACTGATAACTACCAAATGGCATATCTACCACAACATGAGCACGTTTTACACCTCTAACTACACATTGTGCATGATATATCATCTGCTCCAACGTCATTGGCAATGTTGTTGTGTTACCTGCCATAACATTAGAAGCAGAGTCTCCCACTAAAATAATATCCATACCGGCTTTATCGATGATAGAAGCCATCGAAAAGTCATAGGCAGTCAACATAGAGATTTTCTCCCCTTGTGACTTCATGTTGATTAGAACTTTCGTTGTAACCTTCTTAATTTCGCTATGTACTGACATTTCTATTTTTCGTTAAAAACTATGCAAAGTTATATCTTTTTTATGGAAAATTGGGATATTTTTTATTAATTCTATAAGAAGCTATTTAATTTTATTGAAAAAAAATCGTCATGCCCCATGGAATATTGTTACACCCGCTACAAAAAACTAAGGGAGGTTTCACAACCTCCCTTAATCAATTTAACCTAAACCTTAACTATGAAAAAATCTAATTGTTTTGTATTAGTGGACAAAGATAAATGCAATATTTGTTTTATGCAATACTTTTATAAAAAACAAATACCACTAATTGATTTTTTATAAAAATTTAACAATAAAAAAAGAATGGCTCCAACTCAACGTCATTCATAATACATCCTAAATCATTAATAATAAACCATTAACATCAAAATCAAAAAAGCAGGAGGTGTGCTATTTAACACACCTCCTAACTATATACCACACGAAGACTATAAGCATATATAATAGGGTAAAAATTTATCGTAAACTATTATTTAGCTATACAAGGTCTTGTCACTCCTGCCACATAATCAGCTTCCCACATGATTGGGAATTGCTCTTTGTAACGTTGCAATTGTATTTCGTCATCTGCCTTACAAATATCATATTAGGTAGTGATATTTCCCAAAAATTTACAAGGATTATCCTTAGCTAATTGTACACTTGCTGTCATAAAGACAAACAACATTGCAATGACAGATGTAAAATGTTCAAACTTCAATTCGTAATCATCATCAAGTGCAAATTTAGACCAAGCATAAAAATAGCAATCGGATTATTTGGTCAAAATATTGAAAAAATTTAGCAAATTCCACCCTAAAAAACTCTTATCAAATCAAGAACAGAGAAAAAAATGCGTTTTCTTCGAAATAATTCGTACTAATTTGCAGTTTACTAAATCGCTCTCAAATAGGCTCGAAATAAATTTCAAACAACTTCATAGAGGCATAAAAAGAAGAAACTGTCTTGCACACAGTAGTTACAAGACAGTTTCCGACAATTTACTATTTTTGCTATTTTACTTTTCTCCAATCACAATCATTTTGATTTTACCGAATTCATTTTTCAACAAATATACACCATCTTTCAATTCGCTCTTCCAATCGTTGCTATCTCCAGACTCCAAGTTAACACTCTTTACCTTAACACCCAACAGCGTATAAACATCGCACAAGCCATTGAAGTCGGACAAAACATCCTCTAAAGAGGTACCGGAACCAACCGGAGAGAAAACCAACTTATCAATATTGCAATAAGGGTTAGTGATAGTCAACCGAAGTGTATGAACACCCTCTTGTAAAGAGACCTCACCCACTGTAATTTCTTTATAAACATCCCAACTCTCTTCTCCGGTTTGAGGGACAGTGATTTTGTCTCCCAATTCCTTGCCATCCAAATACAATTGGAAGCCGGAACCTTCTAATCCGGAAGCCGCAAAGGCTGACAACGCATAGTCGCCGGATTGAGTCACATTAACAGTATATTCGAGCCACTCATCTGTTGCTGTATAACCAATAGCATAATTATCACCACCACTGACGATATCTGCTCCGCCTTCTTGGATATTAGCATCCCCTTCATTTTTATTATCACTATCATGGAATGCTATTCCGTCGCAACCTTTATCAAACTCCTCCACTTCGATTGTGCCCGGAATTTCTGCCGGATTACCTTTAAAAGGAGCACGAGCAGCACAAACAAACAATTCTGCACTCTCCTCTATCTCATTGCCTTGTTTGTCATAGGCAACAATCGTAATTATGTGAGAACCAGTTTCTTGCGGAGTATAGTGCCAAACATACGGACTGATATATTTATGCACCAACAATTCGTCGCCTGCAAAGAAATCTATATGGTCGATTTCGCCTTGCATCTTGGCAGTGGCAGTAATAGAGATTGAGTCTCCTAATTGAATCGTATTGGCAGATAATTGAATGGTTGCAGACCCACCTCCACAGAACGGACTTTTTGCATTCTTTGCTGCATCTGTTGCCATATATTCTCGTAACCACTTCATAGCCGGACGGTCTTCACCCTGACCATTTTTATTTACAATACCGGAATTTCCATTAGTGGTCCATGTTTTACCATAAATCCATCCCCAAAGCGTAACTCCAGCCACATAATCTGCTTCCCACATATATGGGATTTGCTCTTTATAACGTTGCAATTGCAAAGCATCCTTGTCTGTACCTATGTCATACTCCGTGATATACATAGGAATACCTAATTTTTGTTGAGTCTCATCCATTGCGCGTTTGAATTCATCAAATTCCATATCTGTCAAATCGTGCGATTGTGCACCATAAGCATCAATCGGAGCTCCACCATCAATCAAAGCTCTTACCAAAGCAATGAACTCATTTTTTTGCCATCTGAAGGTATTGTAGTCGTTATAGATCAACTTTGCATTTGGCCAACGTTCGCGAGCCATGTGAAATGCTTTGATAATCCAATCATACCCTGTTCTTCCTGTTCCTCCTAATGCTTCGATGATTTTAGTCTCTTCGTATGGAGAATGATACTTCCCATTCACGCAAATAGCTTCATTAACAACATCAATCAACTCTAAATCAGGATAATGTGCCTTTACTGCATCCATCCACTCCACAATAACATCGTAAGTTTCTGATACACTTAGATTTTTAATCCAACTAGGGTACTGACTTCCCCAGATCAAACAGTGAAACTTAAAAGGGAAACCATGTTCTTTCGCATAATTGTAAGCTCTATCCGCATTAGTCCAATTAAATTGTCCTCTGGCTGTGTGAATAGAACCCCACTTACTTCCGTTCTCTGATGTAATCTGATCCCAAAGTTGATAGTACTTTTCATTCGTCTCCTTTGCATCGGCTTGTTCTTGCCAGTTATAGGAGGTCGTAATGTTTCCTAAAAACTTACATGGATTTTGATTTAATTGTGCATTTGCCATTGCCACCATCGACAAGAAAGCAAACACAAATAAAAAATGCTTGTTCATATATGTATTAGTATTAATTGTTAGTTCATTTTTATTTTCTCTCAATTCGCTCTACTCTACTGAATTTTCATAAAACAGCATCTTACTCTCAACACTTACTTTTAATTTTCAAACGATGCAAATTTATCTCTATATGAAAATTTATGGTCGGAAAATCCAATCAAATTATAAAAATATTCAAGCAATTTATCTTTTAAACCCGCTAAAATAAAGGATTACGGGTTAGGTATCAGAATTTTTTTGAAGCATGATAGTGAATTTAGAAGTAGCTTTACTTAAAGTGAAGATTTGACATTAAAAAAAAAAAAAGAGAGTTAAAATCATAATTTCTTATATATTTGTAGAAAATTGTAAATACCATGAAAAAACTATTTTTAATTCTAAGTTTAGGAACAGTGCTTTCCTCGTGTACTATTATTACCAAAAACGACAATAAAACGAACTCTGACACACTCTCTATAGACTCCAAAACAGAGGTAGAAAAAGAGGCTGATATGTTTATAAAAAATGTGGCAGCCATGCATTACATGGAACATGCAGCCGTAATCGAGGATACAGCCTATATCGGCTACCCTTCTCGACGCGGACAAAGTCATTCTCAAGACCATTTAGCGGCTACATTCCTACATGACATGAAAAAAGGGAATTTTGACAACATTCATTGTTGCAAAGTGATTGACATTGCAAGGGAACACATTTGGAGCGACACGCTCATCACAGGCTCTATAATCGGATATGCCGAAAACGAAACTGAATAGTTCTATCCCTATTTTACTCTGATTAGCTCATTCCAATTGGTTGTATAGGCATTGCTTCTAAAATCATGTTTTAACTGATCTTTAAAGGCTATGCTCTGCGATGAGTTGGTTGCCGGGAAGAGTTGTACTGCGGTTTGTATAATATCAGTCCCGTTTTGCTTATTGAGTTGATCCATTATAACGGATAGTTTCTCCATTTTTCGCCGTTGCTCAGAATTCTCTTCAAAGAGAGCATATTGCCTATTCTGTTGAGAAATAATCGAGGAGGCAATTACACCTGCTTTCTTATACTCATAACCTTTTATATAAATTTTGGCAAGGGCTTGTAAGGCCACTTTTATCAACTCCGGAGAGTTATTGGTGGGAGTAACTAATGCGATATGAGTACTATTGGAGTATTTCGGAGAAAGATCATTATGAAAATTGGTTTGCACAAAAACGGTTAGCACTGAAGCAACTAAATTTTGGTCTCTCAATCTTTTTGCCACTTTAGATGCAAAATTGGAGACAAATGTTTTCAACATAGCATAGTCAGTAATAACGGAAGCAAATGAACGAGAAGTACAAAGAGACTGCACATCTGCGTAACTATCAATTCGTACAGAGGGGATTCCTCTCAATTCATTTTGCGTCCTCACCAACGATATAGAGCCAACCCGTCTTGCCCACTCTTCTGTTCGTTGCGTAAAATCGTAGGCTGTTTTAATTCCGGAAAACTTCATCTTTTCAGACAATCTTCTGCCCACGCCCCAAATTTCCGAAATGGGAATCAAATTTAAGGCTTTCACTCTCTTCTCTTCATTGTCTATCATGCAAACACCCTTATAGCCGGCTACTTTTTTAGCAAAATAGGAGGCAACCTTGGCTAATGTCATGGATGTAGCCACACCCACCGAGACAGGCACTCCCACCCATTTAAAAATTTTCTCTTTCAGGTAGTTTGAAAAACGAAGGGCTTTATCAGGGGAAAGTTCCATCTGAAAAAAGGCTTCATCAATGGAATAGATATTCACCACACCTACCTCTTCTCGCAAAATAGACATAATACGGGAAGACAAATCTGCATACAACGGGTAATTGGAAGAAAATACATGAATACCATGCAAAGCTATCTCTTCCTTAATTTTGAAAAGAGGTATTCCCATGGGGATACCGAGCGACTTTGCTTCATTGCTACGAGCAACCACACAACCGTCATTATTACTCAAAACAACAACGGGTTTCCCATTTAAATCAGGACGAAAAACTCGCTCGCACGAAACAAAAAAGTTATTACAATCAATCAAAAAATACATAAACTATCGTTTAAGACGATTTTTGATGGAATAAGTCACCACTCCCCACACAACAAATTGTTGCTCAGAAGTAACCAAAATTTCAGGATATTCACTATTGGCAGGAACCAAATAGAGGTGATTGGGATTTTGTTTGTCGAGACGAATAAATTTCAACGTAAACTCCCCATCTAAAAATGCCACAACAATATGTCCGTCTCTTGGTTCTATGCTTCTATCTATCACCAATAAATCGCCCTCCTCTATGCCTACATCAATCATAGAATCTCCCACAACATTCGCAAAGAATGTGGATTCGGGATGAGTTACCAGACGGCGATTTAAATCCAACGTTTGCTCCAAATAATCTTGTCCCGGCGACGGAAATCCGGCACGAACTCCTCCATCTACATAGGGTTGCTCTGCCACTGTTGAAAAATCAATCTCTCGTATTATCACTTCTGATGCCATACCTAAAATTCTCTTATGTATAGATAGTTATCAAACAACTTTCACAAAGGTAATTCAAATAAGGAAAAGAAACAAACTCACATTTTATGAATGGGTGTAAATTTAAGTTACTTCAAATAAAAAAAGTATTATTAACTTTGCAGTCGTCTATAATTACAACTCCATCAAAGATTGGAATGTAGATCATGAAAATTATACATAACAAAATATTACCTATAAAAGGATTCAAAGCCATCAATTTGTTTGGAATCATCTTTGTGCGAAAAGGTCTGACATTCACACCTACCGATGCTTTACACGAAATGATTCATACGAAACAAATGATTGAAATGCTCATTATCTTTTTTTATATTTGGTACTTAGTCGAATGGCTTGTCAAATTATGTATCTATCGGAATGCAACACTTGCCTACTTGAATATATCTTTTGAACGAGAGGCTTATTTCAATCAAAAAAATTTTAATTATCTAAAGGAGAGAAAACTCTTTTCATGGAGATTCTATCTAAAATCGAAACAGGTAGATTAGTTTGAGAGAGATTAAAGAAGCAACTGCTTGAATGTAAACTTTTCTCTTTTGATATTTGTTCTTATTTTTCTAAATTTGCAGCATAAAATACAAGAGAAAAAAATAGTATGGAATATTTAATGTTAATAGGGGGCTTGGCTCTATTGATTTTATCAGGAAATTTCTTGGTCAGTTCGGCATCAGACATTGCAAGACAACTAAAATTATCTTCCTTAGTAATTGGATTAACGATTGTTGCTTTCGGAACATCTGCTCCCGAGTTATTGGTCAGTACAAGTGCTGCATTAGGAGGGCACCCCGAGATTACTTTGGGGAATGTTTTAGGATCGAATATCGCTAATATTGGATTTATTGCCGGGTTAACCGCCCTTTTATTACCATTTTTCGTTACTAAAAAGATTATTACACTTGATATAAAGGTAATGATCCTATTGGCTCTATTTTTTGCCTTTTTTGCAATGGATGGTGAATTCAGCAGGTTGGAAGGCTTCATTGTGCTTCTAATTTTAGTCATATACACAATAGTTCTACTACGAATGTCCAAAGGAGAATCAGAAGAAAATGAGATAGAAAAACCGGAAAGGAGTTTATGGCTTAATATTCCGCTTCTAATTGCCTCTTTGGCAGGATTGGCATTCGGGTCCGATTGGATGGTAGATGGAGCCTCCACAATCGCCTCAAGTTTAGGTGTATCTGAAAGGGTTATCTCCGTTACAATCGTTGCTGTAGGTACAAGTTTACCGGAATTTACCGCCTCTATTATCTCCATTCTAAAAAAAGAGGTTGGTATAACTATCGGAAACTTAATTGGTTCCAACATATTTAACATTGGAGCTGTTCTGGGTATTTCCTCCATCATTCAACCGATTCAATTTGATTTCAACGTATTTCTAACGGATACTCTTTGGATGATTGGTTACTCATTCCTACTCTTAATTGGGTTGCTCAATGTAACTCGAAATTTTAGACTCATGAGAGAAACCGGCAAGGTATCTGCTCTATGGAGTGCACAAGAGGGGGAAGTTGGAAGGATTTGGGGTGCCACTGCTCTTATTTTGTATATAGGATACATCGTATTATTACTGCTATAACCGACTATATACGAGTCTCATGCAAAGTTGTTTTAGGAGGGTTCTATATTATCAACCTGCAATTTTACTTTTAAAATTTTAAGAAGTTGTTTAAATTTTATTTCGAGCATAATAGCACCCACCTACATTCTCAACTCTTTTTTCAGCCACACCGCCAACAGGGGATCTGAAATAACTATTTGCCTTTTTTCTACTTCAATCAGCTCTTTTTTTACTAAAGCTTTCTTTACAATAGCAACATTTGCCGATGAACCAAGTTGATATTTATTTAAGGTTTCTTGAGTGGTAAATTCGCTATGCACACCATCAATAATCGCTCGCAGGAAATTCATTTGATAGGTAGTAAGACTCTCCGTCTGTTTTTCAAACAAAGGAGTATTTTGTTCGATAATATCTTGGTATGCAGCCTCTAAATCATTTATGGTGGCGAGTTGATCTGTTCGTATCCATACCAACCATGCCAATTGTTGCACATACGACGAGTGATTATCCACCATTCGACAGATTCTTTCTGCCAACTCTTTCGTAATCACTTTGCCTGTAACCATAAAACGGCTGCATATATACTCCACCCAATCTGCTGTCCCGATTTTTGATAAATAGATGGCATCTCCGAATTTATAGAATGGTAAACTCTTTTTCTCAAATAACTCATTCATCAAATGCTTTTTACTGCCAAACAAACAATAAGATACCGATTTTTGCAACTGCCACACGGTTCGTAGTCGTTTCTGAAATGTCTTAGAATCTTTAAACTCTGCAATTTGCTGGAACTCATCGATACAAATTACAATATTAAAACCTTTTTTCTGTGCTATTTTTTCCGGAAGTTGCAAAATCTCTTCAACATCTTCTCGCTTAGGATTCATCTCCAGTGAAATAGAAAAATCTGTCATTGGATCTGTTCCTATCGAAATTTTCGGACTGACACGAGAAAGAAATAATTTTATATTTTCTAACCACTCATCCAATTTAGAAGATGTTTGTTTAAGAACTGCTGCTGCAAATGCATCATAGAAATCTTTGTCACTTCGACACGAGAATATATCCAAATAAACAACTTTCAGTTTATCTGATTGCGCCAAATGACACACTTTCTGAACCAACGAAGTCTTTCCCCAACGACGAGGAGAAATCAACACTGTATTCACTCCATGTTGAAAATTCAACAACAGCCGTTCTGTATCTTTCTTTCGATCGGTAAAATTATCGCCCGATGTGGCTATTCCAAATATAAAAGGTTTGCTCTCCATATTCTTAAAGTGTTATTTGAATGCAAATATATGAAATATTATTATTACTAACAACATTATTACCAACAATATTATTACTAATAAGGTTATTACTAATAACATTATTAGTAATAGGATTATTACTAATAAAAACACCACTGAAATAAGTTTGACTTACCATTAAAATAGAGACCAACGGGGCAAAAAAACAAACGACTTCCAATCCAATAATCAAGTTGCTTTTTTATATCAAATTCGGATGGTTAGAGCAAAATTTTAGAAAAAAAAAAAGAACCTATTCAGGCATCATTTCTGATTAAGCCTAAAATAGGTTCAAAAATCTTTTCAGAGGTGGCTCAAATAAAATTCGAGCGTCACTCATCAATAGTTATTTTTCTTCACTTCGAAGTGAGCTTGAGGATGCGCACAAGCAGGGCACTCTTTAGGAGCTTCTGTTCCGGTGTGAATGTAACCACAATTTCTACATTGCCAGATTACCTCTTCCGATTTTTTGAAAACAGTTCCATTTTCAATGTTATTCAACAAAGCACGGTATCTCTCTTCGTGACCTTTTTCAGCGATAGCGATGTTTCTATACATCTCTGCAATAGCCTCGAATCCCTCTTTTTCTGCCACTTCAGCAAAGTGAGGATAATCAACAGACCACTCTTCATTTTCGCCGGCTGCAGATGCTTTCAAATTTTCCAAGGTTGTTCCAATAACTCCTGCCGGATATTTTGCTGTAATTTCCACCGGTCCGCCTTCCAACCATTTGAACATTCTTTTAGCATGTTCTTTCTCTTGATCTGCAGTCTCCATGAAAATAGCAGAAATTTGTTCATACCCCTCTTTTTTTGCCACACTT
This sequence comes from Bacteroidales bacterium, assembly GCA_015061185.1. GTDB lineage: Bacteria > Bacteroidota > Bacteroidia > Bacteroidales > Paludibacteraceae > UBA1181. The sequence continues at coordinate 71,749 of SUWZ01000003.1, read as the reverse complement.
GCAAAATAAGTGTAACGCATTCTCGCTTGAGACTCACCAGCAAACGATGTCAACAGATTTTTTTCTGTTTGAGTTCCTTTAACACTTTTAGCCATAATTATTTAAATTTATAATGTTATAACACAATTCAATGGTTATTTGTTTTCTATTCTTCTCTCTTTAAGACAAAAATAATAAATTAATTTTTAATTTTAACTCTTTTAAAATTATTTAATGATTCTCCATATTGCCATTTATAACAAATTCTCTTCATCTCTTCCCTCCTATTATTCTCCGGATTCTTCCTTTATTCTATAATACATGCCCTTACCCATCTCTTCCATTACGCGTTTATAGAAAGATGGTTCTTCAAATAGTTTTGCAAAAGAATCCATGTGTTGAACATAACATTCCTGCGCTATCTTTTCAAAGATCTTAGGAAAGATGTTTTGAGCGAACATATTGACATCCGAGTTCTTCACTTGCTTGGAAAGCTTCTTATTCTCCTTTTGTATGGCATCATATATGGTTTCAATAATTACCCTGTCGGCCTCGGTGAAGTTGCCCTGATACATCAAGTTGATCTTTTCGATGATGTTGCTAAGCAAATCCTTTTTCTCCGTAGGTACACTGCCTGAGCCTCCCTTCTCACTCTCCAAAGTCTTATCTTCTGCTGTGGGTGCAAGCACAATAGAACCCGAGAACCCCTCGGTGAACTTATGATGCTCTAATGACAATTTTCCTGTCAAATCCACCGTTTCGTGCGGCGTCTTAGGAATCAACTTATAGAGTATCTCGGTAAATATATAGGTCTTGTAGAGTTCTACATCGAATGTGCGAACTATCTGAGCCATATAGGAATAGAAGCGATTAAATACTCTTATTAAGTGTCTTACCTTGAACTTTTCTTCTGTATCCAACCTCTCGTATTGCTCCAACACCGGCAGGTATAACGCCGTCAATTTACCCATCTCTTGTGTTATGGTGTACGTATCAAAAACCTTCGTCTCCAAATCGTTGCTCCATAAATGGTACGCTTTTAGCTCGTTCAGGTAGTTATAAACTATGTTCACATCTATATCATCTCCAAGCCATGTCTCCTCATAGAATGGTTGAAACGAATCTTTGATGGTTTCTGCCGTATTCGAAAAGTCGAGCACATAGGTGTCCACTTTACCTGGACAACTACGATTCAGACGTGAGAGTGTCTGCACTGCCTTCACGCCCTTCAAAGGTTTTGCTATGAACATCGTATGCAACAGTGGCTCATCAAAACCTGTTTGATACTTGTCGGCTACAATCAACACATTGAATAGGTCTGATGCAAAGTACATGGGCAGTGAGCTCTCAGATATTTTTAAATCTTCTGTACTGTTTAGCTGCGGCTCTGTGAACTCCTGTCCGTTATACAATACAGTGCCGGAGAACGCCACCATTGGCTTCACTCTCTTGTAACCCTGCTTCGCACAATACTCCTTCATGGCGAAGAAAAATCGAACCGCATGGGCTCTCGATGGTGATACAACCATAGCTTTGGCTCTACCTCCCATCTTATGAAGTGTCACCTCTCTGATTTTCTCAACCATCAATGCTACCATCTGCTCAATCACAAACTCATGATTGTCGTGAAAGGCCTTTACTGCTCGTGTTGCGGGTGGCTCCACAAATTCCGGATTCTCCGTTATCTTCTTGGCTATCTTGTAGGAGGTCTCTATGGTGGTGTAGTATTTCAAAACATCCAAAATAAATCCTTCGTCAATGGCTTGTCGCATGGAGTAGTGATGAAAGGCATCATACTTCCCATCTCGCCACTCGCCAAAGGTACTCAACGTTTTGGGCTTGGGTGTGGCGGTGAATGCATAGTAATACTGATTCTTATGTTTTCCTTGGGTCAGTAGGTTGGCTATTTTGTCCAACTCGTCTTGCTCAAATTCATAAACGGCTTTCCCCTCTATTTCTGCCCACTCTTTCAAAGCCTCTTCTGTGTCTGCCAAGGCGGCTTTCAACTTCTCTGCACTCTTGCCGGACTGACTGCTGTGCGCCTCATCCACAATAATGGCAAACTGCTTGCCCTTATGATTGTCCAACTCCTTATAAATCAGAGAAAACCGGTGCAAAGTGGTGATTATAATTCGCTTCTTGTCATTGATGGCATCTCTCAAAACAGTGGAGTTATCTTTGTCGGTAACAGTAGCTATCTGTCCTTCGTAATGTTCAAACCCGAGAATGGTGTTTTGCAATTGCTTGTTCAACACTCTTCTGTCTGTGATAACGAATACGGATTGAAACATCTCTTGATCCTCTTCGTTATGCAACGATGCCAGTCGATAGGTCAACCAAGCTATCTCGTTAGACTTTCCGGAGCCTGCAGAGTGTTGCAACAGATAGTTTCTACCCTCTTTGCTGCTCTTGGTATCTGCCACCAATTTTTCCACCACATCCAACTGATGATAGCGTGGAAAAATCAATCGAGTCTGCTTTCGGGTCACTTTTTTCCCTTTTTCGAGCGAAATTGTCTCGGTAACCTGCTTGCTAATGTACCTTTGGAGGATAGAGAGCAGCATATCCTTGCTAAGAACATACTCCCAAAGGTAGGAGGTGACATATCCTTTTTCGCACTTGGGATTGCCGCCATCGCCCACATTTCCTGCTCCATTGGAGCCTTGATTGAAGGGCAGAAAGAAGGTTTTTTCGCCTTGCAACTGTGTTGTCATCGCCACTTCATATAGATCGACGGCAAAATAGACAAGGAAACGGTTGTTGAAGCGGAAACAGAACTCCTTCTCGTCGCGGTCATACATAAACTGATGTTGGGCATTTGCCACCGACTGACCGGTGAGCTGGTTCTTCAGCTCCAGTGCCACCACCGGTATTCCATTCAGAGACAAAACCACATCAATGGTATTATGGTTCTGCGCAGAGTAGGCGAACTGACGGGTACAGGTAAGGATATTTGCCTTGTAACGCTCCACCAAATCTATGTTGAGGTTGGAGGCCGGCGCAAAGTAGGCAAACCGTATCTCCATGCCTCTGTCCTTAACGCCATAACGCAACACATGCACCAATCCGTTCTGCTCCACATTTTGCTGAAAGATGGTGTAGAGCTGCTTCTCCGCCTTCTCGCCATAGACATTGCAGTAACGCTGCCACATCTTAGGCTGCGTGGCTTGTATGAATGATATGAGCTGTGGCATATCAATAGCCCTTGCCTTGTCGTAGGTCTGCTGGCTGCCTTTTGCATATCCGTGAGATAGCAAGTAGGCCTCTATATCGTTTTCGAAGTTTTTTTCCTTCAATCCTGTTGTATCCATATTTGACGCATTAGTTTTTTTGTATTTTTCTATCCTCCCAAGTATTTCGTACAACACAAAAATTCTTGGGGTTTTATGTAATTTATTTCGCTTTCTTAAACTATTTTTTTTTCGCAAAAGCATGAAAATTCTTGTAGATTCTTTAAAAATCTTCAAGTTTTTACAAGTTTTCTACAAATACCTACTTCCCTTGCCGGATATTCTTTACTTCCCAGTCGAAAAATGTGTCACAGTGTGACAGGTTTTTCGATTACAACGATGCGTTTTTTTACATGGGTAAATATTGCGGATATGTAACAGGGCGAATGCGATTCGCCCCTACACCTTGGCGTTTTTTTTTGACCCTGCCGTGAATATTGTGGACATGCAACAGGGCGAATGCGATTCGCCCCTACACCTCACGTTTCCCCGTCACATATTCATAAATAACCGACTTCTTATATTCCTTGAGGCTCTCTATCTTCTGCTGCTTGATGGTAATCAACTCATCAATCTCACCACACTTCTTGTCTAAGTAGTCGGCAATGGCTTGCTGCTCAGCGAGTGGGGGAATTGGCAATTGTAATTGAGAATATCTATCTGCTCCAATATTTTGGATGGTGGATTGGATGAAAATCTGCTTTTTCCACTCATCGTAACAATTGGTTTGAGTAAAATAATATACAAATTTAGCTTCCATCAATTCATTAACTCTTGCTTTGATAAGATAACCTGCAAAAGCACATAATCCATATTTTTCACTGAATATAAATGACTTGCCTACTGTTCCTCCACTACGAGCAAATAATATGTCATTATGCTTCAGAATGTAACCTTCTGCTTGTTGGTTAGTTAAAGACTGTTTTTCAATGTCATTTTTTAATGAATTGTCTAAAATATCCGTGATTCTAACATATCTCGGCAAGCCCTCTTGATATGGTATTCCACTTTCATTAGCACCATATTGCAAAGGTAATGATAACACTTGCTTCAACCTCTTTACCTCCCACTCTTCCGGCACGTCGCCAATCCACTCAATGCCGCTATCTTTATAATTCCTAACTCCTAATTCCTCATTCCTAATTCCCTTTGTAACCGCCTCTGTGATAACAGATTGTTTGTATGCCTTGAGTTCCTCTATCATCTGCTCTTGCAA
>SUWZ01000003.1:0-67224 GCA_015061185.1 Bacteroidales bacterium | reverse complement strand
CTATCTTTCATTGTTCTGCTCATAGATTCAATCTTCTTGCTCATAATAATATGAATAATCTATACCTTTCATGAATATTTCTCGGTCATCTATCTTGTCTGTCAAGGCTTCTTTGAGCAAAACCCTGATAATAGAAATATCAACTATGCTCCTGCGCATGGCTTCCAAATATTCTTTCTTGTCAATCTTACTCCAATCTATACACTTCCCTAATCGTTTTTTTAACATCTCGTCCAACCATATTCGAGTACTGCGACCATTGCCTTCCATAAAAGGATGAGCCACATTCATCTCCACATACTTTTCAATAATCTCATCGAAAGTTGCTTCGGGCATGGCCTCTATCATCTCCAAATTCTTTTTCAGAAATTCTGCTCTGCAAAATAGTGTTCCTCCCTTCAAAATGGTTTTCGTGCGAATCTGACCTGCAAAATCGTAGAGACCACCAAAAATATAAGCATGAATTTGCTGTAGTGCTTTAACCGTTCCAACTTCCTGCTCTGACAACAAATCACTCTCTATAAGCGTGTAAGCTTTCTTCTTACTACGTCCATCAATGGTGTTTTCACTATATTTAAACCAATCGAGAAAAGCTATGGCCTGTTGGTTGCGAATGGCTTTTGCAAGTTCTTCTACACCTTTTTGGTCTATGACATCTGTGTTGTACTTCTTACCATCAGAAGCAACAAGTTTCAGTTGGGTAGTGCCGCTAACCAACTCGCTCTGCTCTTTTCGTAACTTTGCCTTGAGATACTTCCAATAGTTTCTGTTTTTCTCATGGTCTTCTTGCCCGTTAATGGCTCCTACTACATCAAGAACGGAAAACCACCATTGGCTCTTCTCTTCGTCCCATACTGCACGAACTTTATAATCTTTATAAAAACGAATAGATACCTTGTTCATCGCCCCATGATTTTAGCCATCAACTCGGATTCTGCTTTCTCCAATTCCTGAAGGTGCGCAAATATCTCCTCGCTCTTGCGCGGCGCAACATATTTGTAAAACTCCCTCGTGAAGGGTATCTCGTAACCTATCTTGGTCTTCTTCTCGTCTATCCATGCCTCAGGCGCGTAGGGGTAAACGTTCTTCTGCATATACTCCTCTATCGGCTCGCTCCACGGTATGCTCTCGGTGTCTCGCTTGCTTGCGTCGGCTGTTGGCTTGCCCTTCTTCAACACCGGCTTGCCGAAGTCGTCGCACAATGGCTGCTCTACCGTCACCTTGCTGTACTTGAAATCCTCGTTCTGCTTAATCTTCACCTCCACTTCAAGGCCTGCTTCGTTGGTATAAACTCCGTCGGCAAAGGCGTTGTATGCCTCAGTAATCAGTTTTATGCAATCGTCCGTAAACTCGTTGCGCTTGTTGCCGAGCGGCTTCCTGCGTTTTACGCAACATTTTGAGGCGTCTATCAGCTGCACCTTGCCTACGCGCTCCGCCGATTTGTCTTTAGAGACAATCCAGATGTAGGTGGCAATGCCGGTATTGTAGAACATGTCGTTGGGTATCTGAATGATAGCCTCCAGCCAGTCGTTCTCCAAGAGATAGCCGCGTATGTTGCTCTCGCCACTGCCTGCGTCGCCCTTGAAGAGCGGCGAGCCGTTTTGGATAATTGCCATTCGGCCGGTCTCCTTCAGCTTCGCCACGCCGTTGAGCATAAAGAGCTGCTGCGAGTCGCCCACAGCCGGCAGTCCGGCACCAAAGCGTCCCATCTCGCCTCTCTTGTGCTCCGCTTCCACCGCCGCTTTCTCGTTCTTCCACTCGATGCCGAATGGCGGGTTGGAGATGATATAGTCGAACTTGTAGCCATCAAACTTGTCGTCAGAGAGGGTGTTGCCATGCTTCATGTTATCAGCGTCGCCGCCCTTGATGAGCATGTTCGCCTTGGCTATGGCGTAGGTCTGCTCGTTAAGCTCCTGCCCAAACTCGGTCAGCTGCGCCTCTGCATCAATCTGCAACAATTTTTCGGAGAGGCAGTCGAGCATCTGCGAAGTTCCCATGGCCATGTCATACATTGTGGCGGTGATGCCCTCCTCTTGCAAATCGTTCTTTTGGGGAGCAACCAAAACCTCCGCCATCAGATAGATGATGTCTCGGGCGGTGAAGTGCGCTCCGGCGTGCTCGTCGTAACTTTCGGAGAATTTGCGCACCAGCTCTTCGAAGATGTAGCCCATATCGACGGCAGAAATCTCGTCCGCGCCCATATACGCCTTTTTGGAGCAGAACTCAGAGATCACATTGTAGAGGATACCATTGTTAGACAACTTGGTAATCTCCTTGTCAAACTCAAACTTCTCGATAACATCTATCACATTGACAGAGAAATGGTTGAGATAACTGCGGAAGTTATCTGCGATGTTTTCCGCATCAGACAAAAGTCCCTCGAAGGTGAAGGGCGACACGTTGTAGAAGTCATAGCCCGATGCAGCACGCAAGAAGCCATCCTTAACCTGAATATTTTTACTGTCCAGCTCCTTGTTCTTGGCAATCACCCTCTCCTTGGTGTCGGCAAGCGTGTCAGAAAAACGCTTGATGACGCACATCGGCAGGATGACGTTGCCATACTCATGAGGCTTGTAAGTGCCCACCAACTTGTCGGCAATCGCCCAGATAAGGTTTGCCTTCTCCTGTATGTTGACAGCAGTTCGCTGCTGAAGTTCTTCTATTGACATAATCAACTAAATTTACACTCTACCACAAATATAAACTAATTCATCCGTGGGACAAAATTTCGGGTTAGAAATTCGCTGCGTTCACTCACTCTTTTGGGTTGTACTATCCTGAGCCGAAGCAGTCTCCGACCGACCGGTCTTCTTTTCATACCCACCCTTTTCAAATTGCAGTTTTTCTACCCGTTCAATCAACTCCTCTTCAGAAAAATCATAATCACCGGAGCAGGCAACAATATATCGGTCATACGAAAAACTGACCTCTTCCAAATATTTGATAAGCTCCCAATAACGGTTGATGGTGACCCCATACAACGCCGTACCCACTGTTCCATAGATTTTACGTTCCGACTCTTTAGACTGCTCCGAACGATAGAACTTTCTATAAACCTGATGACTCTTGTTTTTTGTCAACAAGTCAAAAATAGAGTATTCCCAAGAACCTTTAACATCGTTATAGAAGCAGAAATTGGTGAACCAATGCCCCACCATGCGATTCGCCCATTTAGCATAGCCACGCTCCTTTGCATAACGATAATCCAACCTATCTGAATAGTAGCCAATAAGAACATCCAAATTGGCCATTTGGTCGGCAACCGTATAGAACGAATTATAAAACTCATCAAACTCTTCCAAACCGCCATCTGATTTACCAATATTAGCAAGAAAATCCATCAATTCGGTATCATCCTCCTTGGTACTTTGAAGCATATAGACAAACCCACCCGTTTCTGAGGTCAAGAAATAATACTTTCTGAGCTTCCCCTCTTTGGTTAGAAAAGAAACTTTATACCCGACAATACTTTTCTGAGCAGGATGTTGAAACTCCTCTTTTTTCTCCTCGTTATACTTACCGGTTGCCAAAACCAAATCCGCCAAAAGCGAACAAATTTCTGCCGCCTCTTCATTGTTCAGATTAAAAAGAGGCACAACAGAAGCCTGATTTACATCCGGACGATCTTTCAACTTTGCCACCTGTAAAGTAACCTCATCTTTGTATAAATTATCCTTATAAATCACCGAGGCGAAAGAGACACAACCCAACTCTTTAAGCTTCTTCAACGTCACACCGCGAGGCATATCCACATGTCTCCCCTCTGCCGACTCAATACCCTCGTCGGTCAAAGACAAAAGACTCACATTTTTCAGATAAAAAATATCCGTTTTGGGATATTGAGAAATGAGCAAAGCAATATCTTTCGGCACGTCAGGCTTGTTGGCATCAATGCGCTTTTGTTCTTTTACGGACTCTTCTTTAACAGGGATTCTATTCAGCGAGTCCATCTCCGAATAGAGAAAAACATCACCGGCTTTAATTTGCAATGCGGTATCCAAATAGAGCCGAAAAACCTCCAAACAACTATCGTTCTCAAACGCTCCGCTCACAACACTATACCAACTATCTCCATCTTCATCCTCACTCTTCAATATGTAAGAATCAACATTCTTAGAGGATAAACGACTGACCACCTTGTCTGCCTGATAATAACTGCGCTCTTTCAAAATCTCTAAAGTATAAGGTTTTTCGGAAGAAAACACCTCTACCACCTTTTCCTGACTCTCATCAAACAATGAACAAGCCACTAATGTCATAAAAAAAATGACAACAGCCAACCTACTAATAATTCTATTTGCTTTCATATTACTTAATTTTTAGATAAAGGTTACACATTAATTACAAGACGTACCAATTTTATCGTTTTGCACTCGTATAATTTTGAACTACCCTATATACATCACTCATATTCAACCAATTACACCCCACATCCTTCTCCGATTTAAGTATAAAAAGACTCAACAAATCTCATTCAAAATCATCTTAATTACTTTATCGCAGCAACCACAACTAACAGATTTTCCAAAACTATACATCCACATTCATGCGCCACTTCTCGTCAAAACAGTTCCTAAAGTAAATTTAGTTCTGTTCATTCGGCTGATTGAAATGGTACTACCTCTAAATTGACAAAATTCCCATCCAAACAAATCTCCTGTCAAGCCAATTTTGTCAAAAAAACCACATCAGAGAGACTTTAAAAAAACTTTTATAAATTACCTAAACAAACATAATCTTTTATGTAAAGCCGTTCTATAAATTACAACTTACTGATTACCTTTCAAGATTCTCGCAACCTAATTTATAGAACTTCCCTTAAATCATTACGTGCCGACAAAGTTAAGATGCAGTTTTGACAACTTTTGACAATGGGTAAAAATTTTTCACTATTTTAGATTATTTTTTCTTTTAGATTTTGCAGACTAACCCGTTGGAAGAAATTTTTAAGGCATACATTTAGTTTCAGGTTTCAGGTTTCAAGTTTCAGGTTTCAAACATACTGCCAATTAAAACCTTAAACTTGCAAAACGCATTTTACCCTACCGAAGATAAATACTGCGGATACAAAACAGGGCGAATGCGATTAGCACCACGGGAAAATATAGAACTTTAGACCACCGGACACTCTACTTTAGCAAATTACACTCCGCAATTTGCAACTCCTTTTTGAGATAATTTTTCAGTTCATCCGATTCAACAATTTCAATATCATGAGCAAGTCCCAAAACAAACCTGCCCACTCCGGCAAAACCTTGCACAACCGTATCCAACATCCACCGTCCATCTTCGCAACGACTCACATCTCTTTCCGCCAAAGGATACTCTTCTATGAGCAGGTTATGCGCTCTCACTCCTAACAGCAACTTAATTCGGAACGGCGACTCCATGGCACAACGAAACACATCTACCGCCTTTGATTTATGAGCACTCTCAAATTGCCAACCTGTACTCAATAACTCAGTCTCTTCGATTCGTGCCATCTTGAACAATTTATTTTTTCCACTCTCCGGCTCATAACACCACACTTGAACATAATTTTGCGATAGCTCAAAAGGTTCCACCAACCGATCTCTGATTGTATTAGAAGAAGACGATGAGTAATTTTTTAAGATCACTTGCTTCTTCCTCCGAATTGCATCCACAATACGATTCACATTGGCAGCCTTTCTCCCCTGCACAACAGATTGAATGATGGGAGCGCAATCATAAACCGTGGCAAGTTTTCTTCTCAAGTTTTGTTTCAAGACATTGGTCTCATCCAAAGCCTCAATCAACTGATCGATAACAAAAGCCTCCTCTTCAGAAAAATGGATTAATTTAGAAAAATCAAATGCTTTTCTCTTCTCCACACAAAGTTTTTTCACCCCCGGACTTTTATTTATCACTACAAAACCAACCGTCTCTAAGGTATCTAAATAGCGATAAATGGTGCGATAAGAAACATTTACACGTTGAGCTATTTCTTCAATTGTATAATCAACGTCAGAATCTTGCAACAATTTTACAATCCTCAACAATCTCTCAATTTTAGGCTGATCCATACGCTAAACATTAATTTTCTTTCTATTCCATAAAGACAATTTCTTAAATTCGACTCCAACATTCTCTCAAGGCATGTTCCTACCCCTCAATCAACAAGAAAAAGAACAACCTTCACAACCCAAACAATATCCCCTAAATTGCTTAAGACTTCATTTTATTCCAATCCAATTACAAACATTTTTATTAGAATTTATAGAAATCGCCATAAACAAAGGTACACTTTATTTTCAAATAGAACTATTATAAAAAAAAGAATTTAGAAGTTGTTTAAATTTTATTTCGAGCATATTTGAGAGAAATTTTTAAATCTATTTTTAGATTACACTTGGTAACAACAATTTTAACGGATCTTCTATCTTCTTTTTACGCTGTTCCATACTACAAAGATAGTATATTTTCAAATCTTTCCCACCGAAAATTTAGGATCACCGAAAATTTACGGTGATCCGTTCAAGCTGTGAACCGAGTGACGGGTGCAACCCTGGTAAATTAAAACATAGAAACAAAAAAAAAGAGAGAAACTCTTGTTCCTCTCTTCCTTGTACCCAGACCCGGGGTCGAACCGGGATGGAAGTGAATCCACTGGTGTTTGAGACCAGCGCGTCTACCGATTCCGCCATCTGGGCAAACCATTTTTCTGAATTGCGATGCAAAGATACGGCTTTTTTTTGAACTTCCAAACATATCTGCAATTTTTTCCTAAAAAATCTATTTTTTTTATTACTTTTGCAGTGAATTAAGAATATATAAAGTGATTTTATTATGAAAAACAATTATTGTGTAATTATGGCGGGGGGCGTCGGAAGTCGTTTTTGGCCTTTTAGTACAAATAAAAAACCCAAACAATTCCTCGATTTTTTCGGAACCGGAAGATCATTCCTTCAAATGACTTTTGACAGATTCTCTAAAATAGTACCGGTAGAAAATATTTATATAGCTTCTAATAGCGACTACAAAGATTTGATTCTTGAACAACTTCCGGAAATCAGCGAAAACCAAGTATTGTTGGAACCGGCAAGACGTAACACTGCTCCTTGTATCGCTTACGCAATGAATAAAATCTATACTCTTAACAAAGAGGCAAATGTTATTGTTTCTCCGTCTGACCACCTTATTCTAAAGGAAGACGATTTTATCTCTACTATTAAAGAGGGATTGGAATATACTCGCCAAAATGACAATATCTTGACATTGGGAATAAAACCTAACAGACCTGAAACTGGTTATGGCTATATTCAAATTGCTGAAAATGATGGAAAAAGCAGATTCTATAAAGCCAAAACTTTTACAGAAAAACCCAACTTGGAATTGGCAAAGATATTCTTGGATAGCGGCGAGTTCCTATGGAATTCCGGTATGTTTATCTGGAACGCTAAAACTATCATAGCTGCGTTTGATAGCTATTTGGAAGAGGTTAGTAACAAATTTAAAGCAGGAGCAGAGTTTTATGGAACTCCTAAAGAACAAGAATACATCAATAGTATTTACCAATCTTGTACTAATATCTCTATCGACTACGCAATTTTAGAAAAAGCTGACAACGTTCATGTATTGGCTGCTAATTTTGGCTGGTCTGATTTGGGTACTTGGGGATCTATCTACGAACACTCTGAGAAAGACACCGAACAAAATGTTACACTCAAGTGCAAATCACTTCTCTACGACTGCAAAGACAATATCATCGCTCTTCCCGACGGAAAATTGGCTGTGGTACAAGGTTTGGAAGATTATATTGTGGCTGAAGCGGATAAGGTGCTTCTGATTTGCAAAAAAAGTGAAGAACAACGAATCAGACAATTTGTAAATGATACGTTGGTGAAAATTGGAGAAGATTACATATAATAAATCGTTGTTATTTATGTAGTTGGCGTAGTTGTTGAAAATATTTTACTTTGACTATTTCTACGTCCCCCTATAAAAAATAAATTCAAGTTAATAATGCAACAAGGGGAATAAAAAATTTTCCATCAAGGCGAAAGTGCTTTCCTCCTTTCTACTTTGATGGAAAATTTTGCATCTTCTCAACCTCAAGTTCCACAACAATTAGTTGCATAAGAAAAACATATAAACGAGAGACAAAAGTGCGAGATTTTAGTCGCCCACCCATACCACTCATAGGAAAGAGAGGCGAACGAAAACACAATTAATCGTAGGATCAAAAATCTATGTGAAACGCAAATCGAAGTCCCCCTTTATCAACTCCCGGATGATCTCTGTAGGTTAGACGCCAAACATAATCCAACCTGAATATTTTCAGTATATTATCCAACCCTACACTTAATTCCATATATGGTACATTCTCTATTGAATAGGTTGAATATGGAACCTGAAACAATCCCTCTTTATTACTTGTTTTATTTACATTATTCTTGTTAGATAACCCTCCATAAAGTCCTTTAAAAGTTACCACTTCCCTCAACTGCAACTTTCTTATAATCGGTATTCTATTTAATATTAAACCTCCCATAAAATAAGAAATATACCAAGTTACAGACCAATCATTTATAAATTCAACCGGATCCATCAACATAAATGCTTTATCATCCAACAAACGAGAAAAACCTATATTGGGAACATCTAACATCGGATAAGGTACTCTATTCCATACTTTAGTTCCCTTTAACGTTAAATTCATATAACCAAAATAGGATAACCAAAATCTTTTATCAAAACTTAATTGAGTTCGATTACAGGTGTACTCCGACCCTAAAAAACCTTTTACACCGACATTATGAGACAGGATAAATACGGGCTTTTCTCTCGACAATGAATAACGAAATCTTCTGGATGAATAGAACTTCTCTCCCGGAGCGTAACGCAACGCGATGTTAGCCGTAAACATTGAATAATCGTCTAATCTTTCTAATTGATTATCCTTATTATAACGATAAAATTGTGTTAACTCTGTTGAATAAGATTTTTGATGAACAAAATCCATCGTAAAAGAAAATCCGGAATAACTCTCTCGCTGATAGGTAAGTGCGGCATTTAACTGATAAATTGCATTTCTGTCGTCGGAACGACTGAAGAGAGAGGATAAAATATTTCCACCGGAAAAATCTTCTCCAACCTTGGCAACATCGTATTTTACAGAAGCTTTTAATGAATGAACCGGAAACTCAGTTCTGTATTGTTTTTTATCATTAAACGAATATTCCAATGCGCCATATCCTTTGGGCCTTTTATCTTTAAAACCCCAAGCGGCATACGTATTAAGAAAAAAATGTTTATCAAATGCGGTGGTGGTCTCCCCTCCTACTCTTATACGCCAACCCTCTAAAGCATTCTTAGTGACCGTACTAAAAATGGGGCCATAATCAAACTGACTGTTCACCTTTTTGGTAGGAATATAATTATCAACGCAAAATTTAGCCACTTTTTCTACCACTCTAAATGCTTTCACATTATGCATCTCATCCATAATCGTAGAGACCTGACTCTCTTGTGCTTTCAATGGTTCTCCCCTCATCTTATCCCAATCCTCTTGAGAGTGAGAATGACTTTGAGCACTCTCTGTCACCGGTGCCTCACGCTCAAAAATGGCGTCTGTAGCTGGAGCCTCTAAGGAATAATTTTTATACGTATTCAATCGTTCCCCATAGATACGAGGTAACGCAGGTACAAAAAAATCTGCCGTCATAAAATCTCTGGTCTTAACACGTGCAGAACTATCTAACATGGCATACTCTAATTCTATATGAAGATCCTCTACAAAATTCATATTGATATCCTTAGGCACATTGAAAACTGCCTTTTTTACATATTTAAAAGAATCTAAAGTAACAAATAAACTTCCCGAAAATCCGTATGCCTCCGTTGTAAATGGCGTAAATCCTAAATTGACACATGGCTCTCCATCTATCTCTAAAGAATCTATTATGTAATATTTGTAAAACGATGGTGCTATATTGGATAAGGGACTCACAAAATGGTTGGAGAGTAAAACTATGTCATTATCATATACATCAATCTCCTGAAACATCTCGTCCAAAGTCTTCTGAACACCTTCTTGAGGAAGAAATTCATCCAATCCATCTTGCTTCTGCGCATGAATAATCGTATGAATTTTTTCCGGGTTTGTCCTCGCATAAATTGTAGATATATTCTCCCTTAATCCTAAAGGTAAAATAGTAGTACCATCGGATAAAGTATCAATATGGTCATATAAAAAAGCGAATTTATTGTTCAAAATCCCATACTTACCCTCCTCAAATTCATTCCAAAAATAGGATAACTTCTGATATTTTTCATAGTTATAATAGGGATGATTCTGAATTCTTGCCTTATCTTTATTTTCAATAACAGCCTTAACAAAATCCACAGCTGCATTATTTTTCCTGCTGTACCTAACCCTTTTGGGCTTAACAACTATTTCATCTAAACCATAATATTCCAAGGGTAAATTGACCTTAAGAGACCTCTTCTTTCCATTGGCTACAATTTTGTAAACTTTCTCTTTATAGCCCACCATTGAAATCACTAATGTTCCGGACTCTTTGGTTATCAAAGAAAAGGAACCGTATAAGTCGGTAACAGTACCATTGGAGGTATTCTTAAAATAAACGGAAACATTGGGCAGCGTCTCTTGTGAGGCTGAATCTCTAACAATACCTGTAATCTCAGTAGAAATCTGAGAAAACAACAAATTGGACGAAAAGATAAAAAATAGAACTAATAGAAAATATTTTGACCTTATCATATTATAAAATGCGCCCCATCATGAGCTAAATAAGTTTTAGGGAAAATACTCTTCGCCTCATCTAACAACAATCGTACGTCATCATATCTGGCGGAATAATGACCGATAATCAATTTTCCAACAGAAGCTTTTTCCGCAAGCAATGCAACTTGCCGAGCTGTTGAATGAAACGTGGATTTAGCCCTTGAAAGATGTTGATTTAAAAAAGTTGCTTCGTGAAACAAACAATCTACCCTCTCTATTAAAGGAATAATCGAATCTGTACAAAGCGTATCAGAACAATAAGCATAACTTTTAGACGGTGTAGGAGGAAGAGTTAACTGCGAATTAGGAATTAGTTCACCCATCTCTTCAGAGTAAAAATCAGCCCCCTGCTTAATAAGAGGAATTTCCCTTATAGGTATTTTATAAAAATCAATTTTTTCTCTTATAATATGTCTTAATTTATCTTTTTCACGAAACAAAAATCCTGCAGTTGGTATCTTATGCTTCAAGGGAATAGTTTCAACTGTAAGAGATTTATCTTCGTAGATAACAAGATTATCCTTAGGATTAAAAGGTTCGAACTTGATTCTATAAGATATTCCTTTACAAAAATAAGACAACAAAGGAGAAAGCAAAGCTTTTAAATCTTCATGAGAATGAATTGTGAGATCAGCCGTTCTACCTTGCATATCCAAAGTAGAGAGCAACCCAATCAATCCGAAACAATGATCGCCATGCAAATGAGAAATAAAGATATGATTCAAACGACTGAGGCTTGCTCCAAATCGTCTCAATTGATTTTGAGCACCCTCACCACAATCAATCATAAACAACTTATCCCGCAACGATAACAATTGTGAAGGTTGACTAAATTGTTTAGTAGGAATAGCTGATCCGGCTCCTAAAATATGCAATTGGAAATTTTCCATATTGCAAAAGTACAAAAAAAAGGTAGAAGTACAACGACCTCTACCTTTTCTTATAGTATTAATTAAAATTATTTGTTAGAGAACAAATCAATTTCTACACGACGGTTTTTAGCTCTACCAGCAGCAGTTTTGTTAGTAGCGATAGGATTTTCGTCACCGAAACCTTTAGATTCAAGATTTACAGGATCAACACCTTTGCTTACTAAGTAGTTCTTAACTGCAGCAGCACGATCTTTAGACAATTGTAGGTTTTTAGCTTTGTCACCTGTGTTATCAGTGTAACCTTTCAAGTGCAAAACCCAATCCTTACGAGATTTAGCCATGTTAGCCAAGTTGTCCAAATATTGGAAAGAAGATGATTTGATAATAGCCTTACCAGACTCAAATTCCAAGTTAGACAAAGCAGTCTTGATGATCTTCTCTTCTTCAGCTGTAGGAGCGATCTTCTCAGGAACTTTAGTCATCTTGATGTGACGATCTAATGAATCTTGAGTAAATTTGATCTTATCTTGCAACTTCTTAATTTGTTCGTTTTGAGCGTTGATTTGATCTTCCAATCTAGAAGTCATGTTAGCACATTCTTGCTTTTGAGCTTCCAACATTGGAGCGTAATCAGGCAATTCAACTTGTGGAATATAGTCAGCCCAAGCGATGTTTCTGATATTGCTTTCTCCAGCAAATTTAAGACGAAGACCTAAGTTAGCTGACAAGAAAGAACGACCAGCAGTAAATCCGTCCATTTCTGCGTTAGTATGCCATCTGTATTGAGCCTCCAAGAAGATACCCAACCATTTGCAAACATCATATTCCAAGTTTGCAGCACCTAAGAATAACAACTTAGCACCAGTTTCTTTTTCTGCACCTTCCAACTCGTATCCGTAGATAGTAGCACCAAGACCACCATTAGCATACAAGTTCAATTTTTGCCATCCTGCAGAACGATATGGAGCGATAATGTTAGAAACATTTACAGATCCGAAGAATGTAATGTCATGGCAATATCCATCCAACAATGGTTTTGGACTTTCTTGATCATTGTTCAAGAACATGTACTCGATACCCATTCCCCAACGAGGGTTGAATGTTCTCTCGATAAGACCACCAATCTCCATGTCAACTGTTTGATCTGATTGTCTCAAGTAGTTGATACCACCCTTAACAGCGATAGACCAATGGTTGATTGATTCCTTAGCTCCTTCTTCAGCAGCTTCTACATCAGAAGTTGCAACTGCTTGTTCTTCAACTTGATCTTGAGCATTAACAGATGCTACAAGTGACAAAGCAGCAAATAATGTCAAAAAACTTTTTTTCATATAAAATTAAATTAAAGTAAATAATTCCTTGTTTATCTTTTATTATAGAGTCAATTGATAAAACAACCAACTCTATAATTTTTATTTCTACTACTCTTCAGATGACAATTGATCTTTCAAAGCTGCCAACTCTTCGATATCTCCCAAAGTAGTCTTTTCTACAGAAATCAAATTCTCAGACTTCTTTGTTGCTTTTTTCTTGCGAGTTGCTTTCTTTTCTGCACCCTCCTCTACAGGAGCTGCAGCTTTTTGTGCATCTTCAAAAATTCTGCTGTGAGAAAGAATGATTCTCTTAGCATCCTTATTGAACTCTATCACTTTAAACATCAATTTCTCATCAACTTTTGCTTGTGTCTTATCCTCCTTGATCAAGTGTTTTGGAGTTGCAAAACCTTCTACTCCGTAAGGCAATGAAATCACAGCACCTTTATCAATCATCTCTACGATAGTTCCTTCGTGAACTGAATCTACTGTAAAGACTGTCTCAAACACTTCCCATGGATTGTCTTCTAATTGTTTGTGACCCAAACTCAAACGACGATTCTCTTTATCAATCTCTAATACTTGAACTTCAATGTCTGCTCCAATTTGAGTAAACTCTGATGGATGTTTAATCTTTTTAGTCCAAGACAAATCTGAAATATGAATCAAACCATCAACTCCTTCTGTAATCTCAACAAAAACTCCGAAGTTTGTAAAGTTACGTACTTTTGCTGTATGTTTAGTTCCAATAGCATACTCAGTATCAATTGCTGCCCATGGATCTTCTTTCAATTGTTTGATACCCAAAGACATCTTTCTTTCGTCGCGATCCAATGTCAAAACTACTGCTTCAACATCATCTCCAACCTTCATGAAATCTTGAGCACTGCGCAAGTGTTGTGACCATGACATCTCAGAAACGTGAATCAAACCTTCTACACCAGGAGCAATCTCAACAAATGCTCCATAATCAGCCATCACAACAACTTTTCCTTTAACTTTATCTCCAACATTCAAATTAGCATCCAATGCATCCCATGGATGTGGAGTTAATTGTTTCAATCCTAATGCAATACGTTTCTTATCATCATCAAAGTCTAAGATAACTACGTTCAACTTTTGATCCAAAGAAACAACCTCTTCAGGATGTGTAACACGACCCCAAGACAAATCTGTAATGTGAATCAAACCATCTACACCACCCAAATCAATGAATACTCCATAAGAAGTGATGTTCTTAACAGTTCCTTCCAATACTTGTCCTTTCTCCAATTTAGAGATAATATCTTTCTTCTGTTGTTCCAACTCAGCCTCGATAAGAGCCTTATGTGATACAACAACATTCTTAAATTCATGATTAATTTTCACAACCTTGAATTCCATGATCTTTCCTACGAACATGTCATAGTCGCGAATTGGCTTAACATCAATTTGTGAACCTGGCAAGAATGCTTCAATTCCAAACACATCCACAATCATACCACCCTTAGTTCTACATTTAATGTAACCTTTTATGATTTCATCATTTTCTAATGCAGCATTTACACAATCCCATGAACGTGCTGCACGCGCCTTCTTGTGAGACAACAACAATTGCCCTTTTTTGTCCTCCGGACTCTCAATGTAAACCTCAACTTGATCTCCAACTTTCAACTCCGGATTGTAACGGAATTCATTCATAGAAACAACTCCGTCTGATTTGTAGCCTACATTTACGACTACCTCTCTCTTGTTCATCGAGATAACAGTACCCATAACAACATCTTTGTCTTTCACGACATTCAATGTCTTGCTGTACTTACCTTCTAATTCTTCTTTACTGATGTTTGTTAGAACATCACCATTTTCATAAGCATCCCAATCAAAATCGTTTACGGGATTCACTTTGTCTGTTAATTCACTCATTTTAAGTTAATAAAAAAAATAATTTTTAGTCGTTAGACAATATGTATAAATAAAATTCGTTGCAAATATACGACAAATTTATCAAATAATATCGCCAATATTCATTTTTTTTTACATCAGTTAATATATTTAATAAAACCAATACAATAAAACATTAATTACTAAATATTTACAACAAATCAATTAAGATAATATCTGTGAACAATATTAAAGGTGGATTCTATCTATTCTCCTCTGATTTTTTGAATTTATTTTGAGTAATTTATTAAACAATAGATTGGCTCCGTACGAGTTCCTTGACCGACTGAAAATAGCACGTTGCAAAAAAAAATCAAAAATCACCGAAAAGTTCGCCCATTGATTTATGTTTTTTTAATATAAACTATTAATTTTTAGAACTCACCTTAAACCTAATCTTATTATTCTTTTTTGATAATAGTCCACTATTAACTGCAAAAAACAATCTTAAAAATCTCTCTCAAATATGCTCGAAATAAAATTCAAACAGCTTCTCAACGATGAATTGATGGAACTTACCTTTATAAAAATATAAGAATAAAAACAATTTAAAATATTCATATTACCTTAATTATTGAATCAATAATAAATTTAACAAATATGCTCTTTCTATTGTTTACAATTGCTAATACAAAATAAACTTCCCATACCATCAAACATCTATTATGAAATATCGGGAATAATAATTAGCAATAAAAAGTTAAGATTTTTATTGAAATATTTCACCCATATATTTAGGATAAAGATTCTATTCTCTCTAAAATAGGGGCTATCCTCATAGAAAAAAGATAGCAAAAACGGAAGGTAAAAAAAATATAGTAAACTATTGTTATAATATTCCTATTTTTAACTAATTTTGTGGCAAATTAAAAAACAACATAAAATTTTTATGGAAATTCGCAGGACAAAAATCACCGATGCTCTTAAGTGCACTGAGTTCGGTAAAGATATCAACGTAAAAGGTTGGGTAAGAACGAAAAGAGGTAATAAACAGGTTAATTTTATTGCTCTCAATGATGGGTCAACCATCAACAATATTCAAATTGTTGCTGATGTTGAAAAGTTTGATGAAAATACTTTAAAATCAATCACAACCGGAGCTTGTATAAGTGTAGTTGGAAAACTTGTTCAATCTATTGGTGGTGGACAATCAGTAGAAATTCAAGCAGAAGAGATAAAGATATATGGTTTAGCGGATCCGGACACATACCCTCTACAAAAAAAGGGACACTCTATGGAGTTTCTTCGCGAAATTGCACATATAAGACCTCGCACCAATACGTTTGGGGCTGTCTATAGAATTCGCCACCAAATGGCCTATGCTATTCATAAATTTTTCCATGATAGAGGTTTTGTTTATTTCCATGCTCCTATTATTACAGCATCAGATTGCGAGGGTGCGGGACAGATGTTTCAAGTTACAACATTGAACCTTGACAACATCCAAAAAGATGAAAAAACTAATGTTGTTAAATACGAAAATGATTTCTTTGGCAAACCTACCAGCCTAACAGTTTCCGGTCAGTTGGAAGCTGAATTGGCTGCTACTGCTTTAGGTGCTGTTTATACATTCGGACCAACTTTCCGCGCCGAGAATTCAAATACTCCTCGCCACTTAGCCGAGTTTTGGATGATTGAACCTGAAGTTGCTTTCAATGATATTAATGACAACATGGATTTGGCTGAAGAGTTTATCAAATATTGCGTTCAATGGGCTTTGGATAATTGTAATGATGACCTTCAATTCTTGAATCAAATGATTGATAAAGGTTTGTTGGAGAGATTACAAGGGGTGCTTAAGAACAAATTCACTCGATTGACTTACACAGAAGGTATCAACATTCTTGAAGAGGCAGTTGCTAAGGGTCATAAGTTTGAATACCCTGTTTTTTGGGGTTGCGACTTGGCTTCCGAGCACGAACGTTACCTCGTTGAAAACCATTTTAAAAATCCGGTTATCTTGACAGATTATCCAAAAGAGATCAAAGCATTTTATATGAAACAAAATGATGATGGCAAAACAGTGAGAGCCATGGATGTTCTATTCCCTACTATCGGAGAGATTATTGGTGGTTCTGAACGCGAAGAGAACTATGATAAATTGATGAATCGAATCCAAGAATTAAATATCCCGATGAAAGATATGTGGTGGTATTTGGATTCTCGTCGCTTTGGTACTTGTCCTCACGCCGGATTTGGTCTCGGATTTGAACGTCTTTTACTTTTTGTAACCGGTATGCAGAATATTCGTGATGTAATACCGTTCCCAAGAACTCCAAAATCTGCAAACTTTTAATTTTTTTGACATGAAATTTTTTAAGATTATCTCGTTTTCTATTTTGGCTCTTTTGCTAATCGGAGGAGGCTTCTTCTACTACCGCTACTACTTTGTGTTTGGAGAAGGAGTAAAAAGCGGCGTGTTGAATTACGTTGTTTACAAAGGATACCTTTTCAAAACGTATGAGGGAAAAATGATTCAAAGTGGATTCAAAAGTTCTCAAGGTACCGGGGGAATACAATCTAACGAATTTATTTTCTCCATAGAAAACGATTCTCTTGCAAAAAAATTAGAACTCCTTAGTGGTCATCATGAGTTAGATCTCCACTACAAAGAGTATCTTGCTCCCCTACCTTGGAGAGGAAATAGTAAATATGTGATAGATAGTATCGTCACTATACGAAATTAAGTAGGGCTTATATATTCATTGTGTCAGGATTAAGGTTTATGATTAATCCTGACATTTTTTTTGTATTCGTTAAAATAATCGAACCAGTAAACATTTAGTATTTCTTGGGGTTATATCTATACAAACAAAAACAAAAAATTATACGAATATGACACCTGTAAAAAGAAATCAAAACTGGATGCCAAGTTTATTCAATGACTTTTGGGCTAACGATTGGTCAAGTATTATTCCTACAAGGAAAAGTTCTAATCTGCCTGCAATGAATATCATTGAAAAGGAAAATTGCTATAAAATCGAGCTTGCCGTTCCGGGGATTACAAAAGAGGATTTTCAAATCAGCATAACCAACGACAATGAATTGGTTATCTCTGTTAACAAAAAAAGTGAAACAGAAGAAAAGGATAAATCCGGAAAATATCTTCGCTGCGAGTTTGGCTATACTCAATTTAAACAAACTCTTCTTTTACCGGATAATATAGATAGAGACTGCATCGAAGCAAAACAAGAAAATGGCATTCTTTACATTGACATCAAGAAGAAAAATTTGGAAAAAGAAGAGATGACAAAAGCAATCGAAGTGAAATAAACAGATGCGGTTCTACGCATTATACGCTCACTCAGTGTTACAAATTTTCACTCGGTTCGGAGGGTGTGACATTCTTGTCACCCCTCTTTTTTATTACAAGGTCTCAAACATGCTCGTGCTCAAATATTTTTCTGCTCTATCAGGAAAAACCACAACAATATTTCCTTTTTCAATCATCTCGGCAGTCTTAATTGCAGCCAACATTGCAGCACCACTACTCATTCCGGCAAAAATCCCCTCTTTAGCGATTATTCTTCGCGCTGTTGCAATCGCCTCTTCACTCTCCACCATTATCTGAACATCAATTCGCGATGGATCATAAATAGCAGGAACAATCGCCTCTTCCATATTCTTTAAGCCTTGAATATAGTGTCCCTTTATCGGATGAGCACAAACAACTTTTATTTCCGGCTTATGCTGCTTCAAAAATTTAGAAATTCCCATAATGGTTCCGGATGTACCCAATGCACAAACCAAGTAATCTATATTACCTTGTGTCTGCTCCCAAATTTCAGTTGCTGTAGTTTTATAATGAGCTTGATAATTCGCTGCATTAGAAAATTGGTCAGGCATAAAATATTTATCAGGATTTTCGTTCACCATCTTATGCGCCAAACGTATTGCTCCATCTGTCCCTTCATTAGCGGGAGTTAAAATCACAGTCCCGCCATACGACTTGATAATCTTTCTGCGTTCAACAGATACTGCTTCACTCATAACGATAACTACCTCATACCCTTTCACAATTCCGGCAATCGCTAATCCAATTCCGGTATTTCCTGAAGTAGGCTCTATGATGATTTTCCCCTTAGTAAGCTTCCCCTCTTTCTCAGCTTGTTCAACCATCTGAACAGCTATTCTATCTTTTATACTACCTGTAGGATTAAAACCTTCTAACTTAGCAAAAATATTTACATTCGGATTAGGGGACAAATTATTAATACGAACAAGTGGAGTTTTTCCAATTGTTTCCAAAATATTGTTTGAAATCATAATTCACTCTCTTTCAATCTTTCTGCATTTTCTGCAATAATCAACTTATCAATAATCTCTTGTATTTCACCTCCAACGACAGCTTGTAAATTATACAAAGTTAAATTTATTCTGTGGTCGGTTACTCTTCCTTGCGGATAGTTATAGGTCCGAATTTTAGCTGACCTATCTCCGGTAGAGACCATTGTTTTTCGTCTTTGAGCAATATCATCTACATATTTCTGATGTTCTCTGTCATAAATCATCGTTCTCAATCGTGACAAAGCCCTCTCTTTATTTTTAGGTTGATCTCTAGTTTCTGTACACTCAATCAAAATCTCTTCTGAAACTCCTGTTACAGGATTTCTCCACATATAGCGTAAACGCACTCCGGATTCCACCTTATTGACATTCTGCCCACCTGCGCCTCCGGAACGAAAAGTATCCCACTTAATCTCTCCTTCATTAATCTCAACATCAAACTCATCCGCCTCCGGCAAAACTGCAACTGTTGCTGCTGAAGTATGAACTCTGCCCTGTGTTTCGGTTGCAGGTACTCTTTGTACCCGATGAACACCGGATTCATATTTTAACGTTCCATATACATTCTCTCCGGAAACAGTAAAGATTATCTCTTTGAATCCGCCGGCTGTTCCTTCATTAAAACTTGAAACAGCGATACTCCAACCTTTTGTTTCACAATATTTTGCATACATTTTATACAAATCTCCGGCAAAAAGAGCTGCCTCGTCCCCACCTGTTCCTCCTCTAATTTCTACTATCGCATTCTTTGAATCTTCAGGGTCGGAAGGTATCAACAAAATTTTTATATTCTCCTCCATAGATGGCAATTGAGGCTCCAACTCCTCCAACTCCATCTTTGCCATCTCTCGCATTTCCGGATCACTTTCTGTTTCCAATATACTTTTTGCTTCTGCTATATTGGAAAGCACTCGCACATACTCCTTTCTTGCAGAAACAATGCGCTCCAAATCTCGATACTCTTTATTCAACTTCACATATCGCTTCATATCCGCAATTACAGACGGATCCGTGATTAGCGTAGAAATCTCTTCAAATTTATGCTCTAAACCTTCTAATCTTTGCAACAATGTATTTTCAGACATACTACTAAATTTTCAATCCGTTAATCAATATTCAAAACGTCCAAACTCACTTTCTATCACCAACTCCTTCTTATCCGACTTCTCAACAAAACCTACAATTTGAGCATCAATGCCAAATTCTCTTGAGATTTGAATCACCTCTCCTGCCAATTTCTCCGGCAAATAAAGTTCAAATCGATGACCCATATTGAAGACTTTATACATCTCTTTCCAATCAGTTCCAGATTGATTTTGAATTGTTTTGAACAATGGAGGAACTGCAAATAAATTATTTTTTGTAATTTTCACATTATCAACAAAGTGCAATACTTTTGTTTGCGCTCCACCGGAACAATGAACCATACCGTGAATCTCCTTTCTCATCACATCCAACACTTTCTTAATAACAGGAGCGTATGTTCTTGTTGGCGACAACACCATCTTTCCGGCATTTATAGGAGAACCCTCAACCTTGTCTAACAAAGATAAAGCTCCTGAATAAACCAACTCAGAAGGCACTCCTGCATCAAAACTTTCGGGATATTTCTCTGCCAAATATTTTGAAAAGACATCATGACGAGCTGAGGTCAAACCATTACTACCCATTCCCCCATTATACTCCTTTTCATATTTTGCTTGACCGTATGATGCCAATCCCACGATTACATCTCCGGCTTGAATATTTGCATTATCGACAACATCAGCACGCTTCATTCTACATGTCACTGTACTATCTACAATTATTGTACGAACTAAATCACCGACATCTGCAGTCTCTCCTCCGGTCGCATACACCCCTATTCCCATCTCTCTCAACTCTGCCAACAATTCATCTGTACCATTAATAATAGCAGAGATCACTTCGCCGGGAATCAACAATTTGTTTCGTCCAATAGTTGAAGAGACCAAAATATTATCTGTTGCACCAACGCACAACAAATCATCAATATTCATTATTAACGCATCCTGAGCGATCCCCTTCCACACAGACAAATCTCCCGTTTCCTTCCAATACATGTAAGCCAAAGATGATTTAGTACCGGCTCCATCAGCATGCATAATGTTACAATACTCTGAATCACCACCCAAAATATCAGGAATAATCTTACAAAAAGCCTTAGGATATAAACCCTTATCAATGTTCTTTATAGCATTGTGTACATCCTCTTTCCCTGCAGAAACTCCGCGCAAATTATAACGTTGATCGCTCATAACGAATATTTTATTAATAAAACAATTATTTGCCTACAAAGATACAATAAAGAAATGAGGTAGAAAAACACTCCTAGAAAGAAGTTTCTCTTAAAACGATTAAATTTATCAAATCGTCGTCTCTACACCAACAACCCACCACAACTCTCCACCCCTTTCATACAACAAAAAAAGGTGCACTCCCGTACACCTTCCTTTTGAGCCTCTTGTCGGATTCGAACCAACGACCCCGAGATTACAAATCACGTGCTCTGGCCAACTGAGCTAAAGAGGCAAGCGGGCAAGCAATCTACATCGCACCGCTACAACCGAATTACCCTTGCTGCGATCAAGCCCTGGGGGATTCTAAGGGAGCTGGTCGTATAGGACTTACCCGTTGCAAAAGTAGATATTTTTTTTTAATTACAAACATTTTTCGCAAAAAAATTTTCTATCACTCTAAAAAAATCGCTAAATTTGCACCGTTTTTAAGGAAAATAATGATGGAGAAAGAAAATAAAAATAGAGAAAATGCTACTACTTATGCTATGTCAGCCGGCTTGGTATTGGGTGGAGCCTTAATTTTTATCTACTTCATTCAACTGCAATTTTGCGCTAAACTTCCTTTGTGTTCCCTTATACTTTCTTCTTTAGGGTTCGCAATTACTATCTTTTGTGTATATCACTACACAATGGTGTACAATAGAGATTTACTAAATGGAGATATAACCTACTTTAAAGCTCTCAATTTTGGAATGAATCTATTTTTCTTCGTTTCAATGCTTTTGGCAACTTTCTTTTACTTCTATTTCCAATTTATTAATCCTAAAGTACTACAACAAACGATTGAAACATCTATTTCGTTAATCAATCATTCTAATTTTAATTTAACCGAAAACGATAAAATACTAATGGTAAACAACCTCAAAAGTATGACCGCAGCCAATTTTGCTCTATCGAGTATGTGGTCTTTCTTCTTAATGGGGTTCATTTTATCCATTTTTACATCTTTTTCTTTTCGGAATAAAAATAATATTGTAAATTAAATCTGTGTAATATATGGATATATCCGTAGTCATCCCATTATATAATGAAGAAGATTCTTTAAATGAACTTTTCTTATGGATAAAACGCGTAATGGAGGAAAATAATTTCTCTTACGAGGTTATCTTTATTAATGATGGAAGTACTGATAATTCTTGGAATATCATTGAAGAGTTAGGTAGCAAATATCCTGAAGCTAAAGGTATTAAATTCAGACGCAACTACGGAAAATCTGCGGCCCTTTACTGTGGTTTCAAAGAGTGCAATGGTGAAGTGGTTGTCACTATGGACGCTGACCTTCAAGATAGTCCGGAAGAAATCCCTGAACTTTATAAAATGATAACCGATGAGGGGTACGACTTGGTTTCCGGATGGAAGAAAATTCGTTACGATTCTAAATTAACGAAAAATCTTCCTTCTAAACTCTTTAATGCTACTACTCGCACTATTTCCGGAATTTACTTGCACGACTTCAATTGTGGACTAAAAGCCTACAGAAAAAATGTAGTGAAAAGCATCGAAGTATATGGAGAAATGCATCGCTATATCCCTTACTTGGCAAAAAATGCCGGATTTAAAAAAATTGGAGAGAAAGTGGTAAAACACCAAGCGAGAAAATATGGTGTATCTAAATTTGGAATTAATCGTTTCTTCAATGGTTATTTAGACTTAATTTCTCTTTGGTTTCTTTCTACTTTCGGGAAAAAACCTATGCACTTTTTCGGCATCGTGGGCTCCTTAATGTTTTTTATAGGACTGATTTCAGTTTGTGTCGTGGGTGGTGTGAAACTATATCACATCTGGGAAGGTACAAATGCTCCGCTTGTTACTGATAGTCCCTATTTTTACTTATCTCTGACAAGCATGATTATTGGAACTCAACTATTCTTGTCCGGGTTTATTGGTGAAATGATTGCAAGAAATTCTTCCGAAAGAAATGATTATAAATTGGAAAAAACATTAAACTTAGATTAATAAATGGAAAATTTTATTCTTGAATTGGCAAAAGTTACAATACCGGGATTGTTGGTATTATTGACTACATACTATCTTTTAAGAGATTTCTTTAAAAATGAAGAGAGAAAAAGATACTACGAAATGAGACGTGAAACAGCTAAAAGTTTAAATCCTATTAAACTTACTGCTTACGAACGTTTGGCTCTCTTCTTAGAACGTATTCGTCCCGACTCTCTTATCATGCGTGTTCAAACAGGTAATATGACAAGCGGCGATTTACACTTAATGTTGCTTACAACTATCCGAGAAGAGTTCGAACATAATGTAACTCAACAGATTTATGTAGGTAAAGAAGTTTGGTTGGTGACAAAAAATGCAAAAGAGACAATGATTCAACTTATTAATACATGCGCCTCTGAAATCCCTAATAAACTTCCTGCCATTGAGTTGGCTAAGATTGTTATCGAAAGATACGGCGAGCTTGAAGAGAGTCCTATTGATATTGCTCTTAATATTTTGAAAGCTGAAGTTAAATCATTTGGATAATCTCGATAATGAATTTACTAGAACTCATACAAAAAAGACACTCTGTTCGTGCTTATTCTCAACAACCGGTTGAAAAAGAGAAAATCGAGTATCTATTGGAAGTGGCTCGTTTAGCCCCTTCAGCCGTAAATAAACAGCCTTGGAGATTTATCGTTGTTCAATCCGAAGAGAAAAAGTGTGCATTGCACGATTGCTACAATAGAGATTGGTTCAAGGAGGCTCCTCTCTACATTGTTGTATGCGGCATTCATTCTGAATCATGGAAAAGAGGCTCCGATAGTAAAGATCATTGCGATATCGATGTTGCAATTGCTACAGAACATATTGTTCTGGCTGCTCAGGAATTGGGATTGGGGACTTGCTGGGTGTGCAATTTTGATGCTCTCAAATGCGCAGAGATATTACAACTACCTCTAAATGAAGAGGCTATTGTTATCCTCCCTATTGGATATGCAAACGAAAATACTATCGCAGAAAAAAAGAGAAAAAGTAAAAACGAAATTACTTCTTTTGTCTAATGAATTGGAAATTTGTGAAAATAATGTCAGAAATCTCGCATCGAAAAATAGTCTTGTTTTTCGTTGTGGGTTTCTCGCTTTTTATTTCTTGCAACAACGAACATTGCGATGTGGTAATGAATACTCCTCTAAGAATCGACTTATATAAATATTCTGACACAACGCAAAAAGCAACTCCTATAGCTCTACTATTACAAGGAATTGGAACAGATTCCATTTTGGATTTTTCTCAAAAAAGTCAGATTAATTTACCACTGAATAAAAATAGCAACAAATCTGAATATTTAATCGCCTTAATGTACAATGGAGCGGAGGAGAACACTCTCACCTTTATTACAGATCGCATTTTTGTAAATAACAAAACAAATGACACTTTAGAAATAGAAAAAAAGGTTGGAGACTTTTATTTTACAAATGGTTTTAATAGTGCCATTTATTTATCCCATAATATAGACTCTGTATCCTACGTGTATAATACTCCAATATTTGACACTCTATCTATTACTTATTACAATCAAGATGAATTTATATCGGCTGAGTGCGGCTGCTTGTCCTCCCAAATCTTGCTTGATGTTGAATTTAATAGACAGAGAATAGGAGACATTAAAAAACTCCATACTTTGATAAATAATCAAAACAATGAAGCTCAAGTTGAATTTTTCCTCAATTACTATTAAGTGGATTGCAATAGTTATCCTACTGCACTCATCTGCTTCTCTTCTTGCCGCGGATAAGAAAAAGAAGTGGGAGGGAAAGACTTTCTATGGGGTGTCGGTTGATTTGGATCTATTTTCTCCTATCCTACATATATTTAACAGAGATAGATTGGGATTTAATGCTAGCGTTCAGGCAGACTTTTTCCATCATTTATATCCTGAAATTGTAGTGGGATATGATCGTTTTGACGCTTCCGACGAATATTCATACTCCACTCCGGTCTCCGGTAATTTATATAAGGTAAATGGACTATATATAAAATTTGGTGCAGCATACAATCTTTGGAAAAAAAATCCGGACAAAATGATCCTTCCTAATGCCTACATAGGAATGATGTATGCAGTGGCTCCAAAATATAGTTATAAAATACAAAATTATCCTATCGAAAATAGTTATTGGGATAAAGACCCAACTCTATTTTCCGCAGAAGGCAAAACAACTGCTCACTGGGGTGAAATTTTTGTAGGACTAAAAACCCCCATCGTAGGCGGATTATGCTTGGGCTGGGAAGTTATTTACAAATTGCCATTGTATGCTAAATTACAAAAAGAAGATGACAAAATTATTCACCAATCTTATGCTCCCGGTTATGGCGACAAGGAGTATGGGAAATGGGGATTTAGATATACGATAAGTTATTTTTTCCATAAACAAAACAACAAATAAAAATGGTTGACATTAAAACGCTAAATCGAGCAGCAGACAACATCCGAATTTTGACTGTTTCTATGGTAGAAAAAGCAAAATCAGGACATCCGGGAGGTGCAATGGGGGGTGCTGATTTTATCAACGTCCTATACTCAAGTTTTTTAAACTATGATCCCAACGATTCAAATTGGATTAACAGAGACCGATTCTTTTTAGATCCGGGACACATGTCTCCTATGTTGTATTCGGCACTTCTGCTTAGCGAAAAATTGACAATGGACGACATAAAATCGTTTCGTCAGTGGCAAAGCAAAACTCCGGGACATCCAGAGGTGAATTTTGAGTTGGGTGTGGAAAATACATCCGGACCATTAGGACAAGGACACACAATGGCTGTTGGTGCCGCAATTGCAGAAAGATTCCTTGCTGCAAGATTCGGAGAATGGATGAGTCATAAAATCTATACTTTCGTTTCTGATGGTAGTATCCAAGAGGAAATTTCTCAAGGTGCCGGTCGCGTTGCCGGTCACTTAGGACTTCATAATTTAATCATGTTTTATGATGCTAATAACATTCAATTATCAACCAAAGTAGATGAGGTAGATACCGAAGATATCGAAATGAAATATAAAGCTTGGAATTGGAATGTTATTTCTGTCAACGGTAACAACGCTCAAGAAATATATAATGCTTTAGAGAGTGCTAATAAAGAGACTAAAAGACCTACCTTAATCATTGGTAAAACAACTATGGGTATCGGTTGTTTGGATGCCAATGGAGGCTCAATGGAAAATAAGGTTTCTACGCATGGACAGCCTCTTTCTAACGCTGGCGTTTGCATTCCTTCTACCATCAAAAATTTGGGTGGTGATCCTGAAAATCCATTCGTAATATTTGATGAAGTAAAAGAACTTTATGCAAAAAGAAAAAAAGAACTTATCGAATTGGCTACCAAGAAAAAGGCAGAACAAGCTACATGGGAAAAACAAAACCCTGAATTGGCTGAAAAATTGAAAACTTTCTTTAGTGGTGAAGCTCCTAAAATTGATTACTCAAAAATAGAACAAAAACCTAATCAGGCTACTAGAGTAGGTTCTGCTACAGTTTTGGGTGTTCTGGCTGAAAATGTCGAAAATATGATCGTTGCTTCTGCCGATTTATCCAACTCGGACAAAACTGATGGATTCTTAAAGAAAACTCATCCTTTTGTTAATGGAGATTTTTCTGGTGCTTTCTTTAATGCCGGAGTTTCTGAATTGACAATGGCTTGTATTATGAATGGTATCGCTCTTCATGGTGGTATTTTTGCTGCTTGCGGTACTTTCTTCGCCTTCTCTGATTACATGAAACCGGCTTATCGCATGTCTGCTCTTATGAGACTACCGGTGAAATATATTTGGTCTCATGACGCTTTCCGTGTTGGGGAAGATGGTCCTACTCATCAACCTATCGAACAGGAAGCTCAAGTTCGTTTAATGGAACATGTGAAAAATCATAAAGGAAAAAATAGCATGTTGGTGCTTCGTCCTGCTGATGTACATGAAACAACTGTGGCATGGAAAATGGCAATGGAAAACTTGGACACTCCTACAGGACTAATTCTTTCTCGCCAAAATATTAATGATTTGCCTTGGGAAAAGGGGAATAATTATGAACAAGCTTTGGGAGCTGAAAAAGGTGCTTATATCGTAAAAGATTGCAAGGGAACCCCAGACATCATCATGGTGGCAAGTGGTTCTGAGGTTTCTACTTTGTTTGAAGGTGCTAAACTTTTAGAAGAACGTAAAAACCTAAATATCAGAATCGTTTCTGCTCCGTCTGAAGGATTGTTCCGCTCGCAAAGCAAAGAATACCAAACAGAGGTTCTGCCTAATAACATCCCTACTTATGGAATGACAGCCGGATTATCTTTGAACATTAGAGACCTTGTTGGTGCTAATGGATTTATTCATGGATTAAACCATTTCGGTTATTCTGCTCCTTACAAAGTTTTGGATGAAAAATTTGGATTTAACGGAGAATCTGTTTACAACGAAGTTTGTGAGTATTTAAATATTTAATAACATGAATCGGAGTGTGCTAATGAGCTATTATCACACTCCGATTTTCTTAAATTAAACTAATTATGAAGTTATTGTTTATGGGATTGGGAATGCAAGAGATATTGGTTATTGCTCTTGTAGTGTTGCTTCTTTTTGGCGGAAAAAAGATTCCTGAATTAATGAGAGGTTTAGGAAAAGGTGTCAAAAGTTTTAAAGAGGGACTGAACGACTTAGAAGAGAAAGAGAAAAAAGAGGATACAAAGAAAGAGAATGAGTAATAAAGACCAACTCACCTTCTGGGAGCATCTGGACGAACTACGGGATTGCATTATAAAAATTTGCATAGTCTTCGTAGTGTGCAGTATTGTTGCTTTTTTCTTCAAGGAGGAAATTTTCGCATTTATTTTAGCTCCCGGTGGAGAAAACTTTATTACATACGAACTTATATCTGATTTTAATACCGGATTTATCTCCTCTGCCAATAATTCGGGAAAGGTCAAATTAATTAATACCGGACTGGCAAGTCAGTTTGTCATCCATATAAAAACGGCATTACAAGTAGGCTTCTTACTTTCATTCCCATTCTTATTATATCAATTGTTTAAATTTGTAGCTCCTGCTTTGCATAAAAAGGAAAAAAGATATGCTATATCTGTTTGTATCTGCTCTACTCTTTTATTCTCAATTGGTTTTACGTTGGCCTATTTTATTATTTTCCCGTTTACATACCAGTTCCTTAGTACTTATCAGGTTAGTGGTAACGTTGAAAATTTAATCAGTTTACAATCCTATATTGATAATTTTATAGCTATTTCTTTATTCTGTAGCATCGCTTTTGAAATGCCCATATTTGCTTGGGTGCTTGCCAAACTTGGTGTTATAAATGCTAAGATGATGAAAGAATACAGACGACATAGTATTATTGCAATACTTCTGATCGCTGCAATCATCACTCCAACATCTGATATTTTCACTTTGGCTTTAGTCTCTTTACCTCTTATCCTTTTGTATGAAATAAGTATTGTAATTGTTCAATTAAGGAGAGTTCAATAAATTCTCTGTTTAAAACTTTAAAAGTAAAAGTTTCATTTTCCTTATAAAAAAAGAACTAAACACTTGCTATTTTCGCAAAGTTTTATAAATTTGCCTAAAATAAAATAAGAGATTTAATGAACAACTATTTTTTGAAAATAGGCAAAATTAACTATAAATTTAATTATCATGGCAAAATTTGAAATTACGACAAGAAAAAACGGAGAAATCCAATTCAATTTGAAAGCCGGAAATGGTGAAATCATTTTGGGAAGTGAAGGATACAAAACAAAAGCATCTTGCTTGAATGGAGTTGAATCTGTAAAGAAAAATAGTCAAGAAGAAAAAAGATTCGAAATTAAAGAAGCTCAAAATGGTAAATTCCATTTTAACCTAAAAGCAACTAACGGTCAAGTGATTGGTTCTAGCCAAATGTACGCTAGCGAAGCTAGTTGCAAAAATGGAATTGCTTC
Source organism: Bacteroidales bacterium (assembly GCA_015061185.1). Classification (GTDB taxonomy): domain Bacteria; phylum Bacteroidota; class Bacteroidia; order Bacteroidales; family Paludibacteraceae; genus UBA1181. The sequence continues at coordinate 37,829 of SUWZ01000003.1, read as the reverse complement.
TGTTATGAAAAATGCTCCTGCTGCAGAAATCGTAGATTTGACAGAATAATTTCATCTGTTAAGCTTGTTCATTGGGTTACACTATTTTTTATCCGATAATGTGACCTCTCGAAGAACAAAACAAGATAGGGATGTATCCATATTGTAATAAATCGGACTACATCCTTATTTTTTTAAGGGTATCATAAATTCTTTTTGTAATTGTAAACAATGAATTTTTAGAACCCAACTAAAAGGAGCTCAGAAATACCGAAAATTAGAGAGTGAAACTCTAAAATATTTTTTTAATAAAATTAAACAGCTTCTTAGATTCAACTCAATAAATTTTACCTTCAATGAATAAATTTATCCTTGCACTATTGTCGCTTTTACTATCTTTTCCATGCGTTGCAAATATAGACGGAACGTTTATACAAACATGGCTATATAGCTATTGGGATGACGAAAGGTGGGATGACGAAATCGCATCTATGAAGGAAATCGGAATACAAGAGATCATCATGGCAGACATAGCATCTCGCAATAATGGTAATGAACCATGGCTATGTAATTATCCTTCTCATCTTCCCAATACCAATCTCTCTGCCAATGAAACAACCAAAATCCTTAAACATGCAAAAAAAGGTGGAATAAAAGTATATCTCGGTTTAGGCTGTGATAATAGATGGTGGAATTGGAATCTCTGCAATGACAATGACTACCAAGAGTTCGAAGAAGCAATCACTATGTCTTGCCAAATTGCAAGGGAGTTATACTCTACATACAAAACAGAATTTTCTACTACTTTTTCTGGGTTTTACAGCGTTTACGAAATATGGAACCATATCGAATGGAACAATCCTCAAAGACGTTCAATCTACGCACAACGCATGGCAGAACAATTTAATCGACTAATCGACACTTTAAATGTCATTGATCCTTCTATGCCTCTCTTGTTCAGTCCATTTGCCTCTCAAGCGGATTGGTGCGCCAACATCGAAAATACACAAGCCTTCTATGAAGAGTTTTTTCAATATTGTCAATTTAGAGAAATTGATGAAATGCTTCCCATGGATAATATTGGAGGAGGCGGACAAACGTTGGAAACTGTAAATCCATGGAGTGCTATGTACGCTAACGCCGTAGCAAATAATAATGGTATTCCACAATGCAATGCTAATATCGAAAGTTTTGTTCAACCGGCAGATTCATTACTTTATGACACCGATACAACCCCTCTCTTTGGTGTAAATTATTGGGGTAGTGCACCCATCGGACGATTTGTTCAACAATTAGCAATAGCTAAAAATTATGCAAATAAAATATATACTTTTGCCTATGCTCACTATCAATCTCCTCATAACAACATACCGGGAATTCACCAAAATTTAACACAATATTTACATACAGGAGAAATTGATTCACTCTATCCTACTCTGCCTCAAAAAGTAAAATATGAAATGATTGAAATTGAGAGTCATAACTCTTCATCTTCACATAGTGTTTTAAAGTTAACGTGGAGCGATGATTACTATGATGAAAAAGGAATTTTGCGGGTTAATTTATACAAAGATGGTAAATGTGTTGCTTATCGGACTAGCACACGTTCTGAAAGTGGAAATATAGCTCATGAACCCGACTTCTTACTCTACCCGAACTATTCAAAATCTGACAAAACACAATATGAATTAGGATTTATTGATACTTGGGGAAACGAAAGTAAATCCTCACCATTTTGCATTGACTTAGATAAAGGTGAAAATGATTTAAGTGAAAACACACACCTAATGACCACTAATTCAGAATTTACGGATTACGAAGCAAATGTCCAATTCATATTCAATACAGAAACAACCCTAAACGTAGATACAGAAGGATGGTATAACATATCTTATTACACACTTTCCGGAGTATTGAGAAAAAATGTAAATTTATGGTTGAATAAGGGTAAAAATTGGATAAAAACATCCGATACACCTCTTCATCAGCCTATGGTTATTCATGTAAAAAAAATCTCTCGTTGATAGAGTGCCGACGATATCTGCGAATCCTAAAAAACACCTAAAACAGTAAAACATCCGAAAAATGTACTAACTTTGCAAAAAAAAAATTAAAAATCATGAGAAAAAAATTATCTATCCTATTTCTTTCCCTCTCTCTTTTTTCTGCCTCTGCAGAGAAGGGAGAAAAGTACATTTCGGCTGATTTCGGAGTAAACTTTGACAAAAATACGACGGAGCATTCCAGAAATAAATTCTTTGATTTAGCTGACGAAACTCAACAAACATTCACTCTATCAGTTGGTTCTGAATTCGGCTATTTTGTAAGCAACAATTTCAAAGTAGGTTGCGCAATAAGCGGAGCCTTCAATAGTTCCAAAGCAGAAGGTCAAAATCCCACTACAGAAACAAAATCACTTATCGGAGTCCTTACCCCCAACATCGCCTATTACTTCCGAATTACAGATAAATTCTCTTATTCTCCTGAGTTTGGAGCCAATTTAGGATTAGGAAAAGGAGATTCTAACGGCTATGATTCCAATATCAAATTTTGGAATATTTACTTAAAATTCATATCATTTGAATTCAGAATCTCAGAAAAATTTGCATTAGGAGTAGATTACGGAAATATCAATTTTAATGCGATGAAATTAGAAACAGAAACTCCATTAATCACTGTTTCCAGTGAATCAAAACAATTTCAATTAAATGCTCAAGGAGGTGCTATACATGCGAGATTTTACTTGGGAGAAAAAAAGCAAAAGTAATTACTTCTTCGACAAAAAAAATAGAAAGAGGCTACCTAATCTCAAAATTAGATAGCCCCTATTTTTATCGTTAGTAATCTCTATTCTATACTACTCAGTTACAATTTCAGGAGCAATTGTCGCACTTTCATTTATGGTTTTACCCTTGTTTTGATTAAAGTAGTAGGTAAATGTTGCAAAAAGAGAACCATTTTTGGACTTGTTATTCTCCACTTGATAAACTTTATCAAAAGCTTTATACTCTTTCTTAATCCAATCCACAAGACCCAAATCGTAGCCAACAGACACCTTCATATTAGAAGCAATTCCAACACCTAAAGCAAAGCGTAAACCTAAATCAAAACGACTTCTTTGATCATTAAATGAATCTTCCTTCTTTACATCATAAGTAACCGTTTCATACCCGTTAATAGGTTCATTTTCAACTTCGGTTTCAATCTTCGTTTTTCCTCCAACACCCACTGCAAAGTAAGGACCCACTTGAGGAATCAATCCAACTGTTTGTCCGATGTTAAAACGATAGTTAAGCAATACCGGCAACTGTAAATAGAAAAGATTAACCGTTTGATCTATACTTGTACTTACTGAACCTAATGCCGAATTAAAATCAGATTCCGACTCAACATGATAACCTTTGCGTTGGAAGGTTAAACCACTCTCCAAAAAGAAATTATCAACAATTGCATAATCAACCACAACTCCGGCTTGAATATTCGCAATAGGATCTTTATCTACAAGTTTTTTCTCAAACCTCATATCAGCCATACCGGCACCGGCAGTAATACCCCAACTAAATGCTCCCTTTGATGCATTCTGTGAAAAAACACCCATCACACAGAACAAAAAACCTACTAAAAACAAACTTCTTTTCATAAATTAAAAATTTTATAATTATTAAATATTAAACTTTCTCTCTTATTAATTATTTATATAGTTTAATCCTCTATATTAATTATTTGATAGTTCTTATCAAATAACAATTCCCATCCGGAATTAAGTTGAACCTCCACGCGGTTTCTCTTCTTTTTATCCAAGCAAACCACAAATTGATCCGGGAAATGCTCATTTACATATTTAAGAACTTGAGATGGAATTACAGATAGAGGCAATGCTTTCTTTTCTCCATCAATTTCTGTCCAATTTCCACTGCCATCAAACTCTAAATCTGTTCCATCCGTCAAAATTACATCATAAGATTCAATTCTTAAAATATTTTTTTCAATTTTATAAAATGCAACCTTTACATCTGGAAAATGAGTTGTCAAAAACGAACAAATCTTGTCTGGCAACGGATCCTTTGATAATTTACCATCTGCCATTGATACAATAGGCATAACCATCAAAATCAATCCAATAATAAATCTTTTTGCATTCATAATCGTAAGTATTTAATTGTTAATATTTATTTTTCTTTTTTCTTCTGCAAATCTAAAAGCGATTTCTGGAATAATTTAGGAATAATTTATATTCTCCATTTTTTTCTTTATCACTCTTGATTCTGTTCTTAATTCGACAAATGAATTCTCTTCCTATTCACTTCAACCTAATCTATAAAACTAAACCTTGTCTAAATCAAGTCGTAAATCTTTATTGCAAAAATAGAGGCGATTTCTGGAATAATTTAGGAATAATTAGAGAAATAAATTTTTTTATCTTAGCATAAATAAGTACTTTTGAAGTACGGAACAAAACGGGCTTATTAAATGTTCATTATAAGGTTGGTTTTAAGATTTTTCTATAAATCAGTTCGAGATGATTTTGAAAGGTTTATAGAATAAATCTAAATAGTGATTGATGAGAATTTTTTAAGGCAGGTTCTATAAAGTTGATTTTGACAAAATAGAATAACAATGGAGATACAAATTGAGTTGATTTTATTAGCACTTTCATTACTTTTTTTTGTTAGTATAGTAATCGGGAAAGTAAGTTCTAAATTAGGATTGCCTGCACTGTTGTTATTTTTGTTAGTTGGAATGATTAGCGGAACAGATGGATTAGGAATACATTTTGATGACACATCTGTAGCTCAAACCATCGGTACCGTATCATTATGTATCATTTTGTTTTCCGGAGGTATGAATACTCGCTTAGGCGAAATTAAACCGGTTATGAAACAAGGTATTTCCCTTGCAACTATCGGTGTGCTACTTACTTCCATAATTACAGGTTTGTTGATTTACTGGGTTCTCGGACTCACTTCTCAATCTTTAAACATAGGTATGACTACAGCTTTATTGTTGGCGGCCACTATGTCCTCTACTGATTCCGCTTCCGTATTTTCTATCTTAAGATCAAAAGGGCTACACCTAAAAAATAATCTGCGTCCTATGCTGGAGTTGGAGAGTGGTAGTAACGACCCAATGGCATACGTATTGGTGATTACTTTAATCGAAATTTGTCAATTGGGAGGTACTCCAAACTACTTAAATGCGATTCTGTTTTTATTACTACAATTGGCGATTGGAGGAATTGCCGGTTTCCTTATTGGAAAAGGGTCTGTGCATATTATCAATCGTCTGAAAATTGATAATCCCTCTCTCTACCCTATTCTTTCATTAACCCTATGCATATTCATATTTTCATTTACCTACTATATCAAAGGGAACGGATATTTAGCTGTATATATCGGAGGATTGGTATTTGGCAATAACTCTTTCGTTCACAAACGTTCTTCAGTCAATTTTTTTGATGGTATTGCTTGGTTGTGTCAATTATTGATGTTCCTAACTCTGGGTCTATTAGTTAATCCGCATGAATTGATTCCGATTGCAAAACCGGGATTAATAATTAGTTTGTTAATGATATTTATTTCTCGTCCTTTAAGCGTATTTATATCTTTATTACCTTTCAAAAAAATGGGTATAAAAGATAAAATATATGTTTCTTGGTGCGGACTACGAGGAGCTGTCCCTATTATTTTTGCTATTTTGCCATTGGCCGCCGACGTTCCTCACGCTCACTTAATTTTTAACATTGTCTTCTTCTGCACGCTAATTTCGCTTCTTGTACAAGGTACCACTATCCCAATTATGGCTAAATGGCTGGGATTGGAAGAGACTAATGAAGAGAAATATCAATTGGAAAACTTCGATGTTGACTTCTCTGACGACATCAAATCGGTTACTACAGAAATTACCTTGACCGAAGAGATATTGAAAAATGGGAATCTTTTGATGAACCTTTCGTTACCTGATAAAACTTTGGTTGTAATGATTAAACGGGATAACAAATATTTTGTCCCTACAGGAAAAACCATCCTTCACAATCACGACAAATTACTGATCATCACTGATGATCACTCTGCCTTATTGGAGACTTATCGTCAATTGGGAATTAAAAGGAAATAGGGTTCTTCCCAAAGATGAAACTCCCTAAAAAAAATTAAAATTATACTGTTTCAAGACAAATCGTATATATAAATACAAAAAAATTGTACCTTTGCAAAAATTGTAAAACGAATTAAATCTAACAGAAATGGAAAAGAGTTTAAAAAGATCTAGAAATCGTATGATTGCAGGTGTTGCTGCAGGTGTTGCTAAATATTTTGGAATAGACCCTACTATTGTTCGTATTGCTTGGGCTTTACTTGCTATATGCAGTGGTAGTATATTCTTCTGGGTGTACTTAATTTGTTGGATTGCAATTCCTGAAGAATAAGATTAGAGGTAGCAACAATGGATTTTAACCTGCAATCGGAATACCTTCCAACAGGAGACCAACCTCAAGCCATCAAAGAGTTGGTTGATGGTGTTAATTCCGGTCTTCCTCATCAAACGTTGTTGGGCGTAACCGGTTCGGGTAAAACTTTTACTGTTGCAAATGTTATTAAAGAGGTTAAACGGCCAACGCTTGTACTAAGTCATAACAAGACGTTGGCCGCTCAACTTTATGGAGAATTCAAAAGTTTTTTTCCGGAAAATGCTGTGGAATACTTTGTCTCCTATTATGACTATTTTCAACCGGAAGCCTACCTGCCTGTAACTGACACCTACATAGAAAAAGATCTTGCTATCAATGACGAATTGGAAAAACTGCGGTTAGCAACCACCTCTGCCCTGCTATCCGGACGAAGAGATGTAATAGTTGTTTCTTCTGTTTCTTGTTTATACGGAATCGGAAATCCGGAAGACTTTCACAGCACAATGATTACTCTAAAACAGGGGGATTGCATTAGCATGAATCATCTGTTAAGAAAATTGGTTGAAAGCCTTTATGTGCGCAATGAAATTGAATTGGACAGAGGTAGATTTCGGGTTAAAGGTGATTCTGTTGATATATTCTTGGCCTATACAGACTACATTATTCGTGTGCATTTCTGGGGCGATGAAATTGAAGAAATCGAATCTATTGACCCCTTGTCAGGTCTGCGAATAGATGAATTTAAGGAGATAAACATATATCCTGCCAACTTATTTGTCACGACTCAAGAACGGATAAAAAATGCTTTGAACGAAATTCAAGATGACTTAACAGCTCAAGTAGAGTATTTCCAATCAATCGGAAAGGCTTACGAAGCCAAACGTCTCTACGAAAGAGTTAATTATGACATGGAGATGATTAAAGAGTTGGGACACTGCTCGGGCATTGAGAATTATTCGCGCTATTTTGATGGGAGAAAACCTGGCACTCGTCCATTCTGCCTCCTTGATTATTTCCCGAAGGATTACCTTTTGGTAATTGATGAAAGTCATGTTACAATTCCTCAAATACATGCCATGTATGGCGGGGATGCTTCGCGCAAACGCACTCTTGTTGATTTTGGATTTAGATTGCCTTCGGCATTGGATAACAGACCTTTAAAATTTGAGGAGTTTGAAGAATTAGCGGGTCAGTGTATTTATATTAGTGCAACTCCTGCAGACTATGAATTGGCAAAATCAGAGGGTATCTATGTCGAACAAATTATCCGCCCAACAGGACTTTTAGATCCTATTATTGAAGTGCGACCAAGTTTAAATCAAATAGATGATCTAATTGAAGAGATTCACCAAAGGAATGAAAAGGACGAACGTACTTTGGTTACAACTCTAACCAAACGAATGGCTGAAGAGCTTCAGGCTTACTTAGAAAAGATGGGCATACGTAGTAACTATATTCACTCCGACGTAGATACATTGGAGCGAGTACAAATTATGGATGACCTCAGAAATGGACTCTTTGATGTTTTAGTGGGAGTCAATCTTCTTCGTGAAGGATTAGACCTGCCACAAGTTTCTTTGGTCGCCATTATCGACGCAGACAAAGAGGGTATGCTACGCTCTCATAGAGCTTTGACGCAAACTGCAGGAAGAGCCGCTCGAAATCTCAATGGAAAAGTTATTATGTATGCTGACAAAATCACCAAAAGCATGCAGAAAACAATTGACGAAACTAATCGAAGAAGGGAAAAGCAAATGCAGTATAACTTGGAACACAACATCACTCCTAAAGCTATTAATGGTAAGAAAAAGAATATTTTATCCAAAAATGATGGTAGTGAATATTACCTTGAAAGAGAAACCGAAAATCGCTCTATGGTAGCCTCCACCGATTGTACATACCAAACCAAAACTGAGATAGAAAAAGCTATTGAAATGGCCAAAATTGAGATGAAAAAATGTGCCAAAAATTTAGATTTTATTGAAGCTGCTCAATACCGAGATTTGATAGTTCAACTTGAAAATAAACTAAAAACATCCTCTGCTGATTAGGTATTGTAATTTTCCTATTCCGAAATGTACTTCGTACGCAAGAGATAAAAAAACGAAGTACACCTATTTGCACTTCGTTTTTTACAGTATATCTTAAATCATATTTATTCCGATATAACAATCTTCTTCACTTGCCCCGTAACATTACTTTTAAGCAGGTAAACTCCGGAAGGCAATCGACGCAAGTCGTCTCTACACTTGATGGTCTTAATTTGCTGACCTAACAAACTATAAACGGTGCAATCGTCGCCTCCTACAAAGAAGTCTGCCAAAGGTACTTTAACACCGGTTCCTTCAGAAATCAGAGAAAATTGCATATAATCCATATCTAACCAATCTCCTGTAATTTCTAACTTAAGAATATGCTTTCCGATGGTCAGTAAATCAATCTCAGAATCAACCGTAACAAACGTTTCCCAATCGCCGGTATTAGGGACTTCAATAACATCAGTCACTGCTTCATTATCAATATAAAGTTTAAAAGATGATCCATCAGCTCCTGAAGCAACAGAAGCACTCATTGTATATTTTCCATCTTGTTCTACTTCTATGGTATATTCGAGCCACTCACCCTTCTGAGTGTAACCAATTGCCGTGTTGCTCATGTCCACACCCTCTTCACGGTCGCCACCATTTCTATTCTCAGAGTCTAAGTCATAATAAGCATAACCATCTCCTCCTAAGTCAAACTCTTCCGCCTCTATTTTACCCGGAACCACAGCCGGAACTTCATTGAAAGGAGTCTGTGGCACGTTTACAAAAATTTTAGTTTCAGCTTCAAAAGTTGAACCATCTGACATTGTTGCCACAGCCTTTATCACATGGTTTCCTGATGTTGCAGTCCATTTTGTTGACCAAGGTTCTGAAGAAATAGTAGTCAACTCATCACCATCTATGCTGAAAACAATTTTAGTTGCCTCGACCTTGCTACCAACCTTCACAGAGATAGGAAGAACATCTCCATCAGAATATTTCCCACTAGAAGATGGAGAAGAGAAAGTAATACCATTAGAACCTACTTTTCCACATTCAAGAGAATAGTTCTTCACAAAATTCCAAATTTCGCGACTTGTATGCAAAGCTCCGGAGTTGTTATGCTCATGATCACGTCCGTTGAAAGAGATGCGAACAACCTCCGTTTCGCATTCTCCTCCTGTCCAAACCTCTTTTTTGCAAGATGGACTGCCGTTATTGTATTGAGTAACAATAGGAGTACTGTTGCATCCATTCTGTTTAGCCCAACCATTTACATAGTCGGTTGAACCATCGTATGGGACTACACTATCGCTCGTACCATGCACATGAATAAGCGGAAGAGGTCTTACATTAGAGTATGAGCCTCCGCCCATCAAATGTCCGGAAACAGGAGCAAAAGCAGCAATTCTATCCGGAATTTTAGCCATCAAATGATATGTGAGCATTCCTCCCATTGAGAAACCGGACATGTAAACGCGTGATTTGTCAATATTATATTGTTTGTGCATTTCATCAATGATAGACAAAATAAAATTAACATCTTGGTCGCCACTTATATCCCAAGTAGAATACCCCGTACCTCCCGCAGGATAAACAACCAAAAAATTAGCAGTATCAGCAATCTGTTCCCATTTTGCCTGATTGCGCTGATACTCTATACTTTGATCCATACCATGACAAGAAATAAGCAACGGACGATTAGAGGTTAGTCCATTAGGTGCATACGCATAAATTCTACGACCATTCACATATAAGTCTGCTCCACCTTTAGGCCCTGTAATAGGCTTTTCGTCAACATCATCTGTAGATCCACTCTCCCCTGACTGATTGCCTGATTCCGGCTCAGAACTTGCAGGGAGCAATTTCAGCATTTGCTCTGCATAACGTTTTCCAAAATCACGATAACCTTGCGCAGAGAAATGATAGTCATCGTTTGTTTTTTCCAAGCCCTCCGAAGAGATAACATACGAATTAGGAATCACATTAGGAACATTCGCAATCACCTGATTGTGACCACTACAAACACCATCTCTACGGGTTTCACCTACCAATAGAGGAACATCCTCCCCTTTTAAATTTAAGTCAGACAGCATACTCTCATAAATAGCTTTCAAGCGATTAGGCCAATTTTGTTGCATATTATTGGTCTCTCCCTGATGTACAAGAATACCCTTTATGACCCCATCTTGTTGAGCTATTTTTGCCATATCTATGATACGTTTATAGCAATTATAATCATACTCTTTTGCCCAATTTTTCAACCAATCTGCAGCCGTATTGATATAGGATTGATAACCATCTTGTTCAAATAACTGAATATCAGCACCTCCAACTGCTACAACAATAACACCAACTCGAATATTCTCATCTAACTTTTCCACCAAAGTTCTTCCAAAATAATCTGCAGGAGATAATCCGGTATTACACCTCGCCAAAGGAGGAACAGCAGTGTACCATTTCCCCATCTCTCGACTTCCGTTACAACTAACAGTTGCCATCATACGGAAACGTTCATTTACATTTACTTTATCAGATTGTTCAACTTGACCCGCACCTTCCATATTAGACTGTCCAAAACAGATATAAATATGGAAATTAGGATCCGGCGCAGCAAATGCACTCGTTACACCCATAACAAGAGTGCAAAAACTCAGAATAACTAAAAGTGTAATTTTTTTCATGGTTTAATATTTTAAATAACATAAGCGCGACTAAGGTATAAAAAAAACAAAAAAAGTGCACCATTACTGACGCACTTTTTAATTTTTATCAAGAAAATAATCTTATTCTGCAACGATAGGATCTACAGAAACGTATGAACGATTATCTTTCTTCTTTCTAAATACTACTTTACCATCAACTAAAGCGAACAATGTATGATCTTTTCCGATTCCTACATTTTCACCTGGATGATGAACTGTACCACGTTGACGAACCAAAATATTACCAGCTTTGGCAAATTGGCCACCATACAATTTTACTCCGAGTCGCTTACTTGCTGACTCACGACCGTTCTTGGAACTACCAACTCCTTTTTTGTGTGCCATTTTCTTACAAATTTAAAAGTTAAGCAACTACGTTATTAATTTTCAACTCTGTCATACATTGACGATGACCATTCTTTTTACGATAACCTTTTCTTCTCTTCTTGTGAAAAACGATTACCTTGTCAGCTTTTACGTGAGAAACAACCTCTGCAGTTACTTTCGCACCCTCCACTACAGGAGAACCAACTACTACTTTTCCGTCATTGTCAACCAACAACACTTTGTCAAATTCAACAACAGAACCACGTTCTGCGTCTAAACGATGAACATACAATTTTTGGTCCTTTTCTACCTTGAATTGTTGTCCTGCAATTTCTACAATAGCGTACATTTAATTATACTATTAAAGTTACTTCCGGTGGTGGACTTTCGCCACTTATTCGTACCACGTAGGAAAAATCGGATGCAAAGATAGTACTTTTTTTTTTATTTAACGATTATTTTTTAAGAAATTCCAATAAATTCCTCTAATCAAGTCGAATTCTATCATTACATAGAGATTTCAGCCATCTTAAACTACCCTCTTTAATGCGAGAAATTAATACTTGCCATAAAATAGGAACAGACTTTTCTGCCCTTCTTCTCTCCGGGAATCAATTTTGGCAACTGCTCTATAGCTTGCATTACATCTGCTGTACGCTCCGGATCTAATGGCCGCAATACCTTCTTCTCTACAACATTTCCATCGGCATCTACAAGAAGACGAATCATAAGTCGGTGCGTGGTAATCAAAGGATTTAAGTCTTGCGGATTTTTCATCTTTTTATTTATAAGATGGTATAACTCCGGCATTCCCCCTGGATACTCCGGATTTTTATCAAGAATTACCCAAACTGTATCACATGATGTAATACCTTCCACTAACAAAAACTCGGGTCCTTTGTTCTTTTGCGCAAAACTCATACTTGCAAAAAAAACAAAACCTACTGCTAAAAAAATTTTCTTTACTATTGTTTTCATAACTTTCTCAATTTAATTTTTTTCGCAAGATAATCATTTATTTTGAAATTTAAAGTCGTCTTGGGTAATTTCTATAAAGGGTTTAAAAGTTGTTTAAATTTTATTTCGAGCATATTTGAGAGTGAAACTCAAAATTAATTTTAAAGGTTTCTTAATCGAACCACAACAAAATTAACTCATAACAATCCTGAACAAATTCAATTGTTATCTTCCCGAACAAAAATAACACAAGAAAAATAGTTAAAAAGACTACAACTTGCGCCCTAACATTTTGGTATGCCAACCATGAAAAAAATTCTTTAAGCAGAATAAGAAATTTTTCATTCTTTTTAGGAGATGTTTTCATACTTCAAATTTTTACAAGTTCTAATTTAACAACTATAGATTTCACAACTTTTGCAATTCAAACACCTTTTCAACGCAATTAGGAATCTCCTCCTTTTTATGTGTTACATATATCAAACTCTTACCCGTTTGCTCTGAATATTGCTCAATCAACATTCTTGCTAACGATTTATGGTATATATCCAAACCATGCAAAGGCTCATCCAATATGAGTAAATTGGGATTTTTAACCATGGTTCGTGCCAATAAAACCAAGCGTTGCTCCCCTCCTGAGATTTTCAAAAATGAACGGTCTTTCAAATAATCAATACTCAATAGTTTCATCCACTTCATTGCTAACTCATTCTGCTCTTCGCTGCAAGAACGAAACAAACCGATTGTATCAAACAAACCTGATGCAACAATTTTCAGGCAGGGTTGATCTTCTCTAAAGTAGAGATGCATTTCTGACGAAATATAACCTATGTGTTTTTTGATATCCCAAATACTCTCGCCACTGCCTCTTTTTCTTCCAAAGATTTCCAAATCCAAAGCATATCCCTTCGGATTATCCGCTGCCAACAAACTCAATAAGGTTGATTTCCCGGAGCCGTTACGCCCCAACAATGCCCACTTCTCGCCTCTTCTTACCTCCCATGTCAAATTGGAAAAAACCTTAATATCCTTATAGCTTACATTTATATTCTTCATCCTGAACAAATAGTCCGACTCTACCTTGTCCTCCAACAAAGGAATTGGCAATTCTGCTCTAAAATTTAGATTCGCCTTCGCTTCTTTGAACTCTTCAGGAGTTTCAATCACCCGAAAGCATAACCCTTCTGCCAGCAAAAAACGATTAACCACACGAGGAATTTCATTCTTGGCAGGAACTAGAAAAATCATGTTTTGAAACGATGCTAACTCTTCAAAAAAATCTTCCAATTCTTCTCGCATTTGAACATCTAACCCAATGAAAGGGTTATCGAAAATCACCAATTTAGGACGAGAAATCAATGCTAAAAAAATCAACAAACGCCTCAATTCTCCTGAAGAAAGCATTATAAGACGCTTAGATAACAACACATCCAAATGCAACTTTTCACACAACCATGCAAGGTAGGTCTCATCGTCCTTCACCTCCATCAATAACTCCTCTACAGTGGGTGTTGTTTCATTTTCTAAGGCATGAAACCGCTGTTGATAATACATATTCTTGTAATCAGACAAAAGATAGGCAGACTCAAACGAAACTTTTTTTATCGCTTCCGTGGGATAAGACCACGCATATTTTTGCTTTATATCCTCGTTCCAAAAGAGGTAATTAATCTCTCCTCTCCCCACGGCATATCTTCCAGATAAAAGATCTGCCAACAAAGTTTTTCCTGAACCATTTTTACCTAAAACACACCATTGCTCACCCTCTTTAATTTCCCAATCAACACCCTTCGGAAAATCCATTCCAAAAATACGAGGTTGAGCTGCTTTCATTCTCACAATACAATCCCTGCACATAAGCACTTACCTTTTCATTGCACGATCCATATTACGCTTATCATCCTTCTCTTTCAAGGCATCTCGCTTGTCATAGGATTTTTTACCTTTTGCCACAGCAATTTCCAACTTAGCCAATCCTTTCTCATTGATAAACAACTTTGTAGGAATAACCGTAAAGCCGGTATCTTTTGTTTGTCGCCTTATTTTTAACAACTCTTTTTTTGATAGCAATAATTTACGATCTCTACGAGGTAAGTGATTATTGTAAGTACCATAAAAATATTCTGATATATTCATATTTTTCACCCATAACTCGCCATTATTAAAGAAACAAAATGTATCAACAAGACTTGCTTTTCCTAAACGAATGGATTTAATTTCTGTCCCCACTAAAACAATTCCGGCTTTATAAAAATCCACCAATTCATAGTCAAAAGAAGCTCTCTTGTTACGAATCAAAACACTATTTTTCAGTTTCTCCATATTTCAACATAATTAACATAAAAAAATCTAAGGTATCAATTTTAACATAATATTCTCAATACCTAAGGGAATACAATATAACAAAAGTAATGCTATCAAAGTAAACTTAACAGTCATCTCCTTTTGTAAATTATCAAAAATGACAACTGCTCCGGTCCATATCAAATAAATAGCATAAAAGTTCAACAAATAGAGGAACAACATATTCGGGAACAATAATACCAATGCCTTTATACACCACATAAGCGAAGAAGAATATGCAAACAGCGTAAAACACTTATCCAAATCTCTCTCCATATAAAAAAAAGGTGATGCCAATAACTCATTAAATATCAAAGTTACAACAAAAAAGCCAAGAAAATAAGCAATAAAAAACACAACTGCATTTTTTATTGATTCCAAAAACAACGTAACAAAGTCAGCCTCGATTTCAAATATGAAAGACGAAATGGAACCTATCGTAGCACATATAATCATCATGATTATCAACGGAAAATAAAACTTATTTCTCAAAACGTTTCCATCTACATTTTCAGTTTTTATTGTTTCCCATGTTTCTTGAGGATGCACAATAAGGTCAAATATTCTAACAAAAATCTGTTTTACCATCTTATTACAATCATTTATCGGAACAAATTATCTGCTATATTTTTATACTTTCTAAAATATTCTATAATCAAGTTCAGAAATTTAAAAAAATACATCTAACCAACTCATATTCGACCAGTTATATCTATACGATAAATCCATTACGAATGGATTCAACAAAAAAAAATAACTTTCAAATTTATCTTGACCCAACTTATAGAAATCACCTTAATAAAAATTATAACAAATACAACGCACAAAAATACAATAATTTTCTTACTTTTGCTCTGAAAATATAATTTGATTATCATGGCAGAAAATAAAAAAATAGGTATTGGCATAAAAATACTGATAGGAGTATGGATTTTGTTCATCATCGGTATTGTTGCTGTTTTTCTTTTGTTTAAGTCGATTAATGAGGGAAAAATTGGTTACCTTCCTCCTATCGAGGAGTTGCAAAACCCCAAAAACAAATTTGCATCCGAAATCTATTCGAGTGATGGAAAAGTTTTAGGTCGGTACTTTCAAAGTCAAGAAAACAGAGTATATACTCCGTACAAAGATCTATCTCCCTACTTGATAGATGCCTTGATATCTACTGAAGATATTAGATATTATGACCACTCGGGAATTGACGAAAAAGCATTGGCTCGTGTGGGAGTAAAAACTTTATTGATGGGACAAAGTGCCGGTGGTGGTAGTACTATCACCCAACAGTTGGCAAAGTTGCTTTTCACCCCTACTGCAAAAACCAAGTGGGAACGAGTTTACCAAAAATTAACAGAATGGGTAATCGCTACTAAATTGGAAAAATATTATACCAAAGATGAGATTATTACGATGTATTTCAATAAGTTCGACTTTTTGAATAATGCAGTTGGTATAAAATCGGCTTCCCAAATATATTTCAACAAAGCACCTAACGAACTGAAAGTTGAAGAGGCTGCTTTATTGGTGGGTATGCTGCAAAATCCTACTCGCTACAATCCGGTCAGGAATCGAACCAAAGAAGCGAGCAAAAATCGTAGAAATATTGTATTGTCTCAAATGGTTGTAAACAATAAACTGACTCAAGCCGAGTGTGACTCATTGAGTGCCTTAGATATAACATTAAACTACCAAAAAGTGGATCATAAATTGGGACTTGCTCCTTATTTCAGGGAATATCTACGCAAAATCATGACTGCTAAAAAACCGGAACGAAGCAGATATCCCAAATGGATGAACCAAAAATACTACGAAGATTCATTGGCATGGGAAACAGATCCTCTCTATGGTTGGTGCAATAAAAACACGAAACCGGATGGTTCTCCGTACAACTTATATGTGGATGGTTTGAAGATTTATACTACGGTGGATTCTCGTATGCAACAATATGCAGAAGAGGCCGTTGAAGAGTATTTAGGTGGGTATCTGCAACCTTTGTTCTTCAAAGAGAAGAGCGGACTGAAAAATAAAAAAGCTCCATTCTCAAATAAATCAACACAGGCTCAAGTGGACTCCATTCTTTCAAAGGCTATAAAATTGACGGATCGCTACCGCTTCATGAAAAGAGCCGGCAAGAGTGATGCAGAAATCAAAGAAGCCTTTAATACTCCTATTGCAATGCAGGTTTTTGATTGGGAAGAAGGTAGCAAAGATACCGTCCTTACGCCGTTAGACTCCATACGATACCAAAAGTTCTTCTTGCGCTCAGGCATGATGTCTATTGATCCACGAAACGGCCATGTAAAAGCGTATGTTGGTGGACCTAACTTCAACTACTTCCAATACGATATGGTCAGTACCGGCCGTCGACAAGTTGGTTCTACAATTAAACCTTATTTATATGCTTTGGCTATGGAAGAGGGTATGTCTCCGTGTGATGAAGTTCCTAACGTACAACCTCAAGTTTTACTTCCTTCCGGAGAAATTTGGGAGCCAAGAAATGTGCCATACGGTGAAGCCGGAAAAGAAGAGATTGGTAAAATGATCACACTAAAACGAGGATTGCAAACATCCAACAATTGGATTTCTGCTTACTTAATAAAACAGTTAGAACCGGAGAGTTTTGCTAATATTTTGCATTCGTTCGGACTGAAAAATCACATTGATCCGGTTCCTGCTTTATGTTTAGGTATTGCTGATGTATCTATTAGTGAAATGGCTTCTGCCTACACAGCTTTTGCTAATAAGGGAATTCATATCGAACCTTTATTCGTTACTCGCATAGAAGACAACAACGGAAATGTAATCTCTACCTTTGTTCCTCGAATGAGTGAAATCTTGAGCGAAGAGACTGCTTCCAAAATGACAGTGATGTTGCAAGGCGTAATCAATGGAGGTACAGGACTGCGATTAAGAACAAGACGATATGACTATAGTTTAGGATGGGAAACTGCTATTGCAGGAAAAACCGGAACCACTCAAAATAACTCTGACGGTTGGTTCATTGCTTATGTCCCGAGCCTAATTACCGGAGTTTGGGTCGGGGGTGAAGATCGAGACATTCACTTTGATAATTTACGTCATGGTCAAGGCTCTGCTACAGCGCTTCCTATATGGGGTAAATTTATGAACAAAGTTTACAATGACTCCACATTAGGATACTCACGAACAGAACAATTTGTATTAAACAACAAATATGATTGCCCGAAAGGGGCTTCCGAAACTATTACAGAAAGTGAAGATACTGAAATGATTTTATTCGATTAAAACCATGGAAATTGCGAAGAGAGTATTAAGTAATATGGGCGTGTTAGGTCAATGGAGTAAACACGCACACGGATATTTTATGTTTCCAAAATTAGAAGGTGATTTGGGTCCTCAAATGACATTCAGAGGAAAAAATGTACTTAATTGGAGCATAAACAATTACTATGGCATGGCGAGTAATCCTGAAATCAAGGAGAAAGACATTGAATATGCCACCAAATATGGATTTTCAACTCCTATGGGTTCTCGCATGATGACCGGACAAACTGTCCTCCACGAAGAATTGGAAAGTAAAATTTCCGAATTTGTGAAAATGGAGGATGCTTTCGTTTTGAATTCGTTTTATCAGGGGATGATTTCCACCATCGACTCACTATGCACAAACAATGATGCTGTGGTCTATAGCATGGATGTTCACTCAAGTATCAAAGATGGTATCAGACTTCATTCTAACAGACGATTTATCTACACACGACATAATATCCAAGATATTGAAGAACAGGTAAAAAAAGCGTGTGCCGTGGCAGAAGAAAATGGTGGCGGTGTTTTATTTGTTACAGAAGGGGTCATCGGTGTGACCGGTGAGTTTTCACCTTTGGACAAAATCGTTGAATTAAAAGAGAAATATAACTTCTTACTTTTAGTGGAAGATGCGCACGGTTTTTGCACAATCGGTCCCAATAGAATCGGAGTAGCCGACTTTTACAATGTACAAGATAAAATTGACTTGATGATTGGTACTTTCGGGAAAGCAATGGGAATAACCGGGGGATTTGTTGCAGGAAGCGAAGATTTAATTAATTATCTCCGCTATAATATGCGTTCGCAAACTTTCTCGGAAGCTCTTCCTTCGGCAATTACTGCAAGTGCTATTTATCGTTTGGACTACATAAAAGAGCATCCGGAACTTCAAACACAACTTTGGACAATCACTAAGGCTCTACAAACCGGATTGCGCAAAGCAGGATTGGAAATAGGAAAGACGGAGTCAATGGTAACTCCTGTCTATATGAACATGGAAAATATCCAAGAAGCTATCATGATGATGATGGATCTTCGGGAATCTTATGGTATTTTCTGCGTTAATATTGTCTATCCTTACATTGACGAGGGTAAAATCATGATCCGACTTATTCCAACTGCCATGCATACTTTGGATGATGTAAATTATACCATTGATGCTCTAAAGAAAATTACAGAGAATGCATTGGCTGGGAAATATAAAAGTAACGAATCTTTGGAATTAAATGCTAACAATAACAAAGAAGAGGATGGAGAAGAAACAAATGAAGAATGACGATAAAAAATTCATGAGAAAAGCTATTGCTATCTCAAAAAAAAGCATTGAAAATGGCGGAGGTCCTTTTGGGGCTGTTATCGTGAAAGATGGTAAAATTATTGCAAGCTCAAATAATAAAGTTACAATAAATAATGACCCAACTGCTCATGCAGAGGTTATGGCAATTAGAAAAGCTTGTAAAAAATTGAATACATTCGATTTAAGCGGTTGTACTCTCTATGCCTCTTGCGAACCTTGCCCGATGTGCTTATCTGCCATGTATTGGGCTCACATAGACCGCTATTTTTACGCCAACCAAAAGGAAGATGCCAAAGCTATCGATTTTGACGACAACTTTATCTACGAAGAGTTGGATAAAACACCGGACAAAAGAAGTATGCCGCGCGAACAAATCCTGAGAGAGGAAGCTTTGGAAGCCTTTTATCAATGGAAAAACAAAGCAGACAAGATTGAGTATTAATTAGTTCACTCGTAAAGCAAGAACAATATGAAAAAAATAATTTTTATTCTATTTACTATAATGACATCATTGATGGTTTCTGCTCAAGATGGAAGTTTTCAATCTGTAAACAATGACGAATTTTCAAAAGTCATCAAAAAGAAAAAAGTGCAAGTCATTGATGTTAGAACACCGCAAGAGTACAACACCGGACATCTTCCAAAAGCTATAAATATAGATATGAGACAAGCCGACTTTCAGGAAAAAGCCGGAAAAGAACTTAAAACTAAATATCCTGTTGCAGTTTATTGCCGCTCCGGAAGAAGGAGCAAAATTGCTGCCCAAAAATTGGTGGACCAAGGCTTTGAAGTGTATGAACTCAATACCGGTATCGTGCAGTGGAAAGGGGATATTGAAAAATAACTATAAGAATCGCAGTGAAATAATTTTAGGTAGGATTCTGTAAATTCAATTATTGGCGCCCGCTAAAAGTTGAAAACAGGTGAAATATGTCTCCGCAGTGCCCATAAATAGGTATTGCCGATTCATTTTTCAAAAATTTACCGGACACCAATAAAATTATTTTGTTTTATATAGAAGCCGCCTTAACGTAATTTATCGAAATGAATTTCTGTCTTCACTTCATTGCTATCTTCATCTAGGCTATGAGTTGCCATCTTCATATTTGATAGTGACCTAATGGTGACAAGCGCATTATGACAAGGGAAAGAGTCTATGTCAGACATTTTCAGAGAATCATCTTTAATTTCATACCGTCCCTCACATCCTACTTGGTTGTAATCGACAAAATATGTTCCGTCCGGATTGAACGTGTAGAAGATGTTCAACCATTCACCTTTGTCCTCGCTGGATACTTCTTTGTACAAAGAATCCTGTTCTAATATGTAAGAAACTTTCTTATAAGCACACCATGTTCCGGAAATATTTTGCGAAACATTGATTTTGGGAGGGTCTATGCTACTGACGTAATTTGCAATAAGAGCAAAAGAAATGTATACAAAAAATAGGAATAAATGGTGTCTTGCATTTATGTTGGTTCCCCATTGTTTTGCACAAAGAATCGCAACTGCCATACAGCCAAACATCCCTACATATAGCATAAACTTCGCACCTGGCCAATGCATGGCGAGATATAATATTCCTATTAAGAGCATACTAATTGATATGCCACCAAACTTTTCGATTAAATCGTTTTTCGGAGCTTTTGAGTCGCCTTCGGTATCCACATCATCAATCATCATTTTTTTTCTCCTCTTGATTATTGGGTAGGAACCATAAAAAAAAGATATGGCAAGTGTTACAATTGTATATAGCAAACCTAGCCCGGGAATAGGTTGGGCGCTATAATGGGGCGCAATTAATTTGGCTGCTAAAACAACACCAAATAGGATAGGAAAAATCAATAATCTTTTTTTGTCCATGGAAAATAAATATTTAATATTAAGTTGACAACGCAACTAAAAAACTCACTATAGAACTATTTTGCAAACTCAAGAGGGGGGTAGCTGAATCCCACTCTCTTTCTTGCCAGTTTTGGAGGATTTTTTGCACCTTTGCAATATAATCGTCGTAAACTTAGGCTAAATCAGAACCTTTCGGTTTGTAGTGCCTGATAAGTCCGAATCTATTTTCGTTCGTCCCTCTTTCGCTTGAGTTGGATGGATAGGCGAAGTTGACGACGATTTTCGATAACTCATCAAATGCGCACGTACTGTAATCGTATTAACTAATCTCAAATTCATCCGCATCTTTCCAAGCCGGAAATTTCTCTCTAAACTGACGAAGGTATTCAAGATTCAACTCTACAATTTGAAACTCCTCTTGACTCCCCAATTGCAATAACTTTTCACCTTTGGGAGAATATACAGCCGATGCTCCCCCTTGTTGGTGACCGTAACCATCACACCCTACTCTATTGACACCACATACGTATGAGAGATTTTCAACCGCTCTTGCTGGCAATAAAATATTCCACGCATTAATACGAGACTTCGGCCAATTGGCAAAATAGAGCAATAAATCATACTCATTATTCACGCATCTGGAAAACACCGGGAACCGCAAATCATAACAGATTTGTAAGCAAATATTCCAACCACGGAAAGGAACTATCACACGTTTTTCTCCTCGAGAAAAGAGTTTTCCCTCTGCTCCTATAGAAAAAAGGTGTCTTTTATCATAAGAAACGAATTCACCTTCAGGTGTAACAAAAAAAGCTCGATTGAAATATCTACCGGCATCAAAGGCAATAAAACTCCCTGAAATGGCAACATCATACTCTTTTGACCACGTTAAAAGAGTTTCCTTTGTTTTTCCGCCTATATTTTCGTCTAACGAATCAGCCTCAACGCAAAAACCAGTGGTAAACATCTCCGGTAACAACAAAATATCAGCAACACCGGAAACTTGACGTAACACATGCTCTACTTTAGATAAATTAGCATCCTCGTTACACCACTCAATATCGGATTGAAAAACGGCAATTCGCATATCACTCTGTTAGATAGCAAAATTTTCCGGATACTTCCCGGAAAACTGAGAAAAATACTCTTTAATCTCTCTCATATCTTTCTCGACATCACCAGAAGGTTCAAAAATTCTTTCTATCCCTGCCACCTTCTTCTTATAATCAAAATAGGTAAGTAAAATAGGAACTTGGGCTTGCTGAGCAATATAATAAAACCCTCGTCTCCAATTGGCATTCGCCTTGCGGGTTCCCTCCGGAGTTATCGCTACTCTAAGAGAATCTCTCTTGCTAAATTCTGCCGATATTTGATCTACTAACGAAGTCTTTTTTGAACGATCTACCGCCACTCCTCCCATCGGAGCAATCACCAAATTGAATGGGAAACGTAACCACTCTTTCTTTATCAAAAAATTAACCTTCCCTACTCCCCCAATCGCAGAATACATCAACTCGCCCAAAATCAAATCCCAATTACTGGTATGCGGAGCAACACACAACACACACTTCTGAGGAATATCAACTTTCAATATAGCCGACCAACCAAACATCCTCAAAATAAATGCACAAAATTTTTTACGCATAATATATAATCTGAAAAATTTTCGACAAAAGTAAATCTTTCTCTCGAAAAAAGAAAAGAAAGTGGTACAAAATAAATATCTTTGGGGCTCGTTAATTATTTTGATATGAAAAACAGATTGACTTCATTTTTTGGCTTACTGCTTGTATCTCTATTCATTGTCGCACAACTTTCTTCGTGCAAAGATGAATATATAAGCGACTCCCATGAACTGCAATTTTCTACCGATACGATTGCGTTCGATACCATATTTTCAGAAGTCTTAACACCAACACAAATCATCAAAGTTTACAACTTTACGGATGAAAATATTTTGATAGAATCCATCTCTTTACTTTCTGAATATCAATGCTTTCAAATCAACGTAAATGGTATGAGTGGAAAGTATTTTGACAATCAAGAAATCAAAAGTGGCGATAGCTTATTTATTTTTGCTCAAGCATTTCCGGCTAAAACAGGAGAAAATTTACCACTACAGATTGAAGGAAAAATCGAATTTAAATACAATAACAATGTTCAACAGATTGTAATGTCAGCCTTTGGACAAGATGTTAACTGGTGTAAGAAACTAATTATCAATCAAAATACGACTTGGGATAATACAAAACCTTACCTAATTTACGACTCTTTGACAGTTGAAGAAGGGGTTACGTTGGAAGTATTGGAAGGGACATATATTTATATGCATCATGATGCAACCATTGTTGTAAAAGGAAATATAAAAGCCCAAGGTAGTTTTGCCAACCCTATCACTATTCGGGGCGACAGAAAAGATATTGTTGCAGATGATATTCTGTACGACCAACTTTCCAATCAATGGGGGGGGATTTTTATAAAATCGACAAGTACAGATAATCAATTTAGCAATGTCAACATCAGAAATGGGAAATATGGTTTTGTCGTTGATTCTGCAGAAATAGTTCCATCTCAACGGCGTCTTATAATAGGGAATTGTCACATCCACAATATGCAACAACAAGCACTGCAAGCAACGAATGCCAATATCTATGCCTATAATTCGCTATTTACGAATGGCGGAAATGGTTGCGTTGTTCTACAAGGGGGCGAGTACCTTTTTAATCATTGCACTATCGCCGGATATCAAAAAGGTGCCGGCATATACAACAACGCATTGACGATTTCGGACAAAGTATTATTTTATGATGGACCTATACTTCCCATTACATTGGCAACTTTTAATAATTGCATCGTGTATGGCTCGTCGAAAGAGGAATTACAACTACTTTACTCAGACGACAAAGAGTCCTTGAACTTTTTCTTCGATCACACCTTAATCAAAGCTGAAAACATAAACGAAGAGTTTATCTCTGAAAAATATTTCAAAGAGTCTTATATCAGCGAAGACGAACTTTTTGTCTTGATTGATTCTGAAAATCGTTTGTTTGATTTTCATTTGAATGAAAAGGATGTCGCCAGAAAACAAGGAGATATAAATATCCTTGCACATTATCCGGAGTGTTTAACAGACAAAGATGGGAATAGTAGGTCTTTGGATTCTATTCCGGATTTAGGTGCTTTCCAATTCAAGATTTCAACCGACTCTACCGCAACAGAATAGATGAGATGATAAGATTTTATCAGCATCCGATATTCTTGCTTAGAATTTAATTTTTAACGTAATAAAAATCTACCATTATGAGAAAAAAATTTTGTTTGATTTGCTTAATGCATCTAATTTTTAGCATGCCTTTAATGGCTAAAAATTTACGAATCATCAGTTACAATTTGGAGAATCTTTTTGATTGTGAAAATGATTCTGTAACAAACGACGACTCGTTCACTCCTGAAGGGGCACACCAATGGACAGAGAAGAAATATAGGTATAAACTCAACAACCTATCTAAAGCTATTACTGCTGCCGGAGAATGGGAATTTCCGGGAATCATCGGTTTATGCGAAGTGGAAAATGAAAAAGTGGTTTCTGATTTAATCCACCAAACTCAACTAAAAATCTGCGGATACCAATATGTCCATAAAGATTCTCCTGACCGAAGAGGTGTGGATGTTGCCCTACTCTATCAACCTCAACAATTTCAACTGATTCAAACTCAATTTCTGAAGGTTGACTTAGGAGCAGAACTTAAAACTCGTGATATTTTACATGCAACCGGAGTAATTTCCAACGGGGATACACTGCATGTCTTTGTCAATCATTGGCCTTCTCGTTATGGAGGCGAGTTGGAATCCCAACCCAAAAGAAACAAAGCTGCACAAACATTACGAACTTGCATAGATTCTCTATTCAACACATCTCCTTTTAGCAAAATCGTTATCATGGGCGATTTTAATGACTATCCCGATGATGAAAGTTTGCATATAGTTTTACAAGCTCACTCTCCAAACGATTCTATAGAATTCAACCGACTCTACAACTTAGCCATTCCTTTGAACGAAAAAGGTAAAACAGGTAGCCACAAATTTGGAGGAGAATGGGGAATGCTTGATCAAATTATTGTTTCAGGCTCTCTCTTGAAAGATTCTTCAAAAAGCAAAGTTTTACCAAACGGACTAACTATATGCCGCGAAAAGTTTCTCTTTAAAGAAAGTTCTACAGGAGAAATGCCCAAAAGAGCTTTTTTAGGAACCTTCTTTGCCTATGGATTCAGCGACCATTTGCCGGTATTCATTGACTTAAAAATCGAAAAAAGAGAGTAAAACAGCAAAAATATCATATCTTATTATTACATTTGCTTCTAAGAAGTTATTTAAATTTTATTTCGAGCATATTTTTACCTTAAAATTCAATCAAATGATTAAGAAAAATAATTATACAATACTCATACATATTTTCGCATGGTTGATGCTCTTTTTGCTTCCTCTTTTTTTATTTACAAAAAACAAGGAGTTCGACACAACTTTCTATATGATGTATCTTTACACACCAATTTCACTATGCTTTATTTTTTATCTCAACTACCTATTTTTGATAAATCGCTACCTCCTAAATGAAAAACTAAAACAGTTTATCATCATTAATGCAATAGTCATAGGTGTTATTTGCGGAGTTGGTCATGTTTGGGAAAACAACTTTTCACCTCACCGAAAAGCGAAAAAGATAGAACATGTTCAACAACCGGAGAATAATGTCCAAGAATCATCATCTACCCTCGGGATTGATTCAACAAAAAGCCTTTCAAAAGCCAAACATGAAAATAAGAAATCTTTGCATAAACATAACCAAAGAAAATCCAGATTCTTATGGTGGCACATTATATGGAACGTCATCTCATTGGTTTGTATGGTGGGAATGGCGATAGCAATACAAACCACTTGCAATTGGTATATCAACAAAGAAAAAGAGGCAGAAAAAAGAAGAACCGAAATTGAGGCTGAACTTAAAAATCTTAAGAGTCAACTCAATCCTCACTTCCTATTTAATACGCTTAACAATATCTATGCGTTAATCGCTATTAGTCAAGAAAAATCACAAGAAGCGGTAATGGAACTTAGCAAGTTGCTCCGTTACGTACTATACGAAAGCGATAAAGAGTTTGTTCCTTTAAGTAAAGAATTGGAATTTACCTCCAATTATATCGAATTAATGAAATTACGTCTCCAATCAAATGTAGAATTAGAAGTTAATATTCAGGACAATAATAAAAATATAATTATTGCCCCTTTGTTATTCATCTCTTTGGTTGAAAATATGTTTAAACATGGAGTTGCTGCAAATAAACAATTGAAATCATTTATTCATATTGATATTTACACGGATGAAAATCAAACAATTGTTTGTAAATTAAAAAACAGTCATCACCCTAAAGATACTACTTCAGACAAAAGTGGCTCCGGGATAGGTATAGAAAATTTAAAACGTCGTTTAGAATTAATATACCCTTCTAACCATTCTTTTACCTCCGGTGTAGAAGAGAACGTTTATTATTCAACTTTAATTATAAACCCTATAATAAAAAATGAAATATGACACTAAAATGTATGATTATAGATGATGAGCCTCTTGCTCTGGGATTGATAGAAAGTTATGTAAAAAAGACTCCCTACCTGGAATTAATCGGAAAATTTGATAATGCAATAGAAGCCTTTCAAACATTAAAACAAGAGACTCCAGAAATTCTTTTTTTAGATATTCAAATGCCCGATTTAAATGGATTGGAATTTGCCAAAATCGTTAGCAACGAAACTAAGATAATCTTTACGACTGCATTTCAACAATATGCATTGGAGGGTTTTAAAGTGAATGCTATCGACTATCTGCTTAAACCTATTGATTACGCCGATTTTTTAGCGGCTACCAACAAAGCTCTTGAATGGTTTAAAGCGATACGAACTCCTCAAGTTCAAGAAACTTCAGAGGGAAAGAAAAAGAGTATTTTTGTAAAAACTGATTATAAACTGATTCAAATTGAATTGGATAAAATTACTCATATAGAGGGTTTAAAAGACTATGTAAAAATTTATGTAGAGGGTGAACAATACCCTATCCTATCTCTTATGAGTATGAAATCTATGGAAGCACTTCTTCCTTCCGACCAATTTATTCGTGTACATAAATCCTACATTGTACAACCTCAAAAAATCAAGGTAATTGAACGTAATCGAATTGTTTTTGGGAAAACGTATATTCCAATCTCCGACACCTATAAAGAGAATTTTCAAAATTTCATGAATAAATACTCGATTTTCAACTAAAAAATGGCTATTCATTCTCAAATTAGTATTATTGTAACCCCGGAGCAATCCTCGTCAAAAGAACTGTTAAAAGGGGAAATTGCAAAGAAATTGGGTATCAAAAAAAGTGCTATCGACAAGATTCAAATCGTCAAAAAATCAATTGATGCAAGGTCAAGGAAACAGATCAAGGTAAACTTAACTTTGAATGTATATACCGATGGTACTCCAATGGCTCCCATTCACTACCCTTTCATCTATCAGGATGTCAAAGACTCTCCGAAAGTGATTATCGTGGGGGCTGGTCCTGCCGGACTTTTTGCGGCTCTTCGCCTTATCGAATTGGGACTAAAACCTATTGTATTAGAACGAGGGAAAGAGGTCTCTGAACGGAAAAAAGATATTGCTCTATTAAACAGAAACAATGGACTGAATATCGAATCCAACTACTGCTTTGGAGAAGGCGGTGCAGGGACTTTTTCTGACGGAAAATTATTTACTCGCTCAAAGAAAAGGGGAAATGGAGAACGTATTCTTCTCAACTTCCATCAGCACGGGGCTCAAGATGAAATTCTATTTGAAGCCCATCCCCACATTGGCACAGACAAACTTCCTACCATCATAAAAAATATGCGCCAAACCATCCTGAAATATGGAGGAGAGGTTCATTTCAATGCAAAAGTCGCCGAACTACTAATTGAGAATAACGAGATACAGGGTGTCAAAACGTCAGATGGAGATCTTTTTTATGCCTCCAACGTAATTTTGGCAACAGGACACTCTGCAAGAGATATTTACCATCTACTCGATAATCAAGGAATTGCTCTTGAAGCAAAAGGGTTTGCCATGGGGGTCCGTATAGAGCATCCACAATCTCTTATAGACAAGATTCAATATCACTGCAATGACCGTTGCGGAAATAGCCTTCCTGCAGCAAGTTATAACCTTGTTACTCAAGTAAATGGTCGGGGTGTTTACTCATTTTGTATGTGTCCGGGGGGATTCATTGTTCCGGCTTCTACTTACGAAAATGAGTGCGTGGTGAATGGGATGTCATCATCACTACGAAATTCAAAATTTGCCAACTCAGGATTTGTGGTTGAGATTCGTCCTGAAGATTTGACTTCCTACGCAAAATATGGCGTTCTTGCCGGATTGAAGTTTCAAGAAGAGTATGAACACCTATCTTTTGTTAATGGGGGCGGAAACGCTGTGGCACCTGCTCAACGTGTAAAAGACTTTGTAGATGGAATAGAGTCTAAAGACCTACCTCAAACCTCCTATATACCCGGAGTGATTTCATCGCCAATGCATAGTTGGATTCCACCTTTTATCAGAGAACGATTGCAAGAAGGACTTAAAGAATTTGACAAAAAAATGAAAGGCTATCTGACCAACCAAGCCATCATTGTGGGTGTCGAGTCTCGCACCTCCTCTCCTATTCGCATTCCTCGAAATCCGGAAACACTGCAACATATAGAAATCAATGGTCTTTATCCCTGCGGAGAAGGGGCCGGATATGCAGGAGGCATAACCTCTTCTGCTGTCGATGGAGAACTATGTGCCGAAAGAATTTTTGCCAAGTTAAACTCCCTACAAAGCATATAGATAAAAGTCTGAAAAACAAAGAGGAAAACTATCGAATAGTTCTACAAATCAAATAATTTTGAAAAGTATTTTACTTAAAGTGGGTTCTATAAATCCATTTCGCAGAATTTATAGAACCCACCTATAGTGATTTCCTTATATTTTGATGATGTCTCTACATTCTACAAACGACAAACATCTTTTTCGGACAAGACTTTAATGTTGTTTTTCTCCAAAGCAGCCAAACCAGCATCCAATTTATCAGGACGAATAACAACATTCGCCTCAGAACCTTCAGAGAAAGCATACATATATTCAATATAAATCTGTTCTTGTTCAAGAATTTTCAAAACCTTCGACAACGTTCCCGGTTCATTCGATGTACGCAAACAAATCACGTCTGTCAACGATACAGCAAAACGATTCTCTTTCAACACAGTCAATGCTTTTTGAGGATCGGAAACAATCACTCTCAAAATACCGAAATCAGAATTATCTGCCACGCTAAAAGCCGTCATATTGATACCTTCTGCACCCAATATTTCAGCCACATGATTTAATCGACCGGTCTTGTTCTCCAAAAAAACAGACAATTGTTTAATTACTCCGTTTTTATCCATATCCATAATTTTTATCAAACTAAAACTCTTTTATCCAAAACTCTCTTTGCTTTACCTTCGCTACGCTGCAAAGAACGAGGTTCCACCAATTTAATATCCGGCTGAATTCCAATAACTCCTTGAATTTTATGAGCTATTTTCTTTTTCAATTCCAACATACTCTTAATATCGTCAGAATAGAACGCCTCTTTAACCTCCACTTGCACTTCAAAAGTATCGGTATTATTGATACGATCTACAGTAATGAAGAAATGAGGTTCAAACTCCTCTGTTTCACAAATAACAGCTTCAATCTGAGAAGGGAATACATTTACACCGCGAATAATCAACATATCATCGCAACGTCCCATGATTTTGTCCATACGAACAAAAGTTCTACCGCAAGAACATTTTTCATAATGCAAAGCGGTCAAGTCTCTTGTACGGAAGCGAATCAATGGCATACCCTCCTTTGTCAATGTCGTAAATACCAATTCACCAACCTGTCCAAGCTCTACAGGCTCTCCCGTTTCAGGATCGACAATTTCCGGATAAAAATGATCTTCGTTAAGGTGAGTACCATTTTGACATTCACACTCATATCCGACACCCGGACCGATTATCTCTGTCAAACCATAAATATCGTAGGCTTTGATACCCATTTTCTGTTCAATCTCTTTACGCATAGACTCTGTCCATGGCTCAGCACCAAACACTCCGACACGCAACTTAAACTCATCTCTATTATATTCCGATGCCTCCATCGCCTCTGCCAAATACAATGCGTAAGAAGGAGTACAAGCCAAAGCGTTAGCCCCTAAATCGTGCATCAACATAATCTGTTTTTGCGTATTTCCACTTGACATAGGAATAACAGTTCCTCCGATATTTTGAACTGCATCATGAGCTCCCAATCCACCTGTAAATAAACCATAGCCATAAGATACTTGAACAATATCTTTATTGGTCAATCCAAAAGCAGTTAAACATCTCGCTCCTACCTCTTTCCAAACAGACAAATCATTGCGTGTCAATCCTACCACAATAGGTTTTCCTGTAGTTCCGGAAGATGCATGAATCCGAACAATTTCTGACATCGGAGAAGATAACAACCCAAATGGATAATAATCTCTCAAATCCTTTTTCGATGAAAAAGGCAACTTCACAATATCATCAATACTGTTAATGTCTTCAGGAGTAACTCCTGCTTCTTGCATTCTTTTTCTGTACGGCTCACAGTTGTGATAAACTCTTTCTACAACTCTTTTCAAACGAAGACTCTGAAGTTTTTTCATCTCTTCGCGATCCATACACTCTACGGTCTCATTCCAAATCATTTTTATCTAATTTTTTGCCCTTATTTATCTTTGATGTTCCAACAAGTCTTTTTTATCAACTCATCAGATAACAATCTTGGATTACAAATTTAGAAAATTATTTAGAGTTGTTTTAAATTTTATTGAAAAAATTTTCACATAGCATCAATCGTCATAATCATCATCGATGGTCTTGGCAATCTTTTCTATATTCAGACTTCGTGCAGATGCATCAACAATATCTTTGTAAATACCACCTTGCTTATAAACCTCATCCGGATCTCCAAATTGTTCCACCCTTCCGGCTTTCAATGCATAAATAATATCACTATCAATAATTTGAGAGATACTATGAGAAATAATGATTACGGTACGATTCTTCTTTATCGCCTCTATACTATTTTTAATCTGCTCTGTTGCAATAGCATCCAAACTTGCTGTAGGCTCATCCAAAAAGATTATCGGAGGATTCTTTAAGAACATACGCGCTATCGCGATTCTCTGTTGTTGTCCTCCCGATAATTGTTGCGCTTTCCCTTGGAATTGATTAGGAAGTTCCATCACCTGATCATAAATGTAGGCCTTTTTGGACGCTTCTACCACCTCCTCAAATGTTGCATTGGGGTTTCCATATCGTATATTCTCTTCAATGGTACCATCAAAAATGTGATTCTTTTGTAATACCAATCCTATGTTCTCACGAAGAAATTTTGTGTCATAATCTTTTAAATCTACACCATCCAACTTGATGGAACCACAGTCGGGTTCATAAAACTTGTCCAACAAGTTTACAATCGTACTCTTTCCGGCTCCGGATAATCCCACCAAGGCTGTTATCTTTCCACACTCGATTGTCATATTGATATCATGCAATGCCTTTGTCCCGTTAGGATAGGTAAAATCTACTCCCGACAACTCAAATTTACCCTCTACTTTCTCCGGTCTGTATGTGCCGGTTGGTTCTATTTGATCATCGGAATTCAAAATATCAAAGAAACCTTCTGCATAAATTAATGCATCGTTGATGTCGTCAAAAATACGGTGTAACTGACTGATTGGAGCTACAACATTACTAAACAACATAACGTGATACATGATCTTTCCTATCGTCATCTCCGGGTAACCAATCAACACAAGATAGGCTGTTAAAATGATAATCAATACCGTTCCTATTTGCTGTACGAAACTTTTCAAACCCTCGAAATAAAAACTCACCTTACGGGTATTTAATTGATTATCTGTCACTTTATTCTGAATATCCAGCTGTTTATCGCCCTCAATTCGCTCTCGGTTAAAAGACTTGATTACATTGATGGATTCTATAATGTTCATTATACCATGACTTTTCACCTCTCTGAATTGTCTCATATCCCTTCTCCACCCTTGTAATTTTCTGGCTTGTCTGTAGGTGATAAAGAAATAAATTGGAACTATGGTTAATGCGGTTATTCCAACAAAAACATTTGCCGCAAACATCAATATCAATGCCAAAATAGCACTCATAAACAATGGCAACAAATCAATAAAAAAGTTTTGCACTGTTCGTGACAAACTACTTACTCCTTGGTCTATACGAGTTTGCAACTTTCCTGTCTCGTTATCGCTCATAGAAAAGAATGCTACACGAAATGTTAAGACTTTTTCAATGACAGCCTGTGCCAAATCTTTGGAAACATAAATTCGCATCTTTTCACCAAAAAAGCGTTGGGCAAAGGTTATCAAAGCAGATAACACCTCTTTCCCTAATAAAACAGCCGAAATAATCGTTAAGATATGGACTGCTTTGTCCCATGCAAATTGCGGAGTTTCTATTAAATTATTAATCGAATCTACCGTCCAATCCAAAACAATCGCATTCACTTGCGCCATAAAAGAACCTATCAAGGTAAGAATCAATGTCGCCAAAACCAACCATTTGTAAGGCATTACAAAGGGTTTTATGTTCTTAAATAATTCCAACAAATTCATTTTATATAATCTATAACTGTGTGACAAATATACAAAAAAAGGGAGTTAGAATAATGTTTGTTATTCACTCCCTAAAATATTTTCTTTCTAAGAAGATGTTTAAATTTTATTATTACATTGTTTTTGAGCTTCCCTCTTTATTATTTTTCGGCATCTTTGAAAAACCGCTCTCAAATATGATCGAAATAAAATTTAAACGACTTCCAAATTTTTCACCCTTACGGATATGGGCAACTTCTACAAATCAAGTCTGACAAACTACTCTGCCGAATTAAACATTCTTTGCACAGATGTTTTAGTTGCCCCTTTGTCGCTATAACTCTTTGTTTCTACACCATCAATAAAGAATTTAATCGTATATGAATACTCTATCGTTTCAAACGCTGCAATCAATGATAAACTCACATTAAGATTGGTACAATTGTTAGATGTGTAATATATAATTTTTTTTCTACCATCTACAGTTGCCATCTCTTGCACCATACTTCCCACACTGGAACCTCCTGTAAAATCAGAAACTGCTCCGTCTGCACCTGTTTCTAACTCATAATACATATCACATGCTCCTTTATTTGACGATGGAATTACTTGTAGAATATAATCCAAAGATTCACTACTCTTTAACTCAATTTCTACTCGATGAACACCGGCCTTTACCGAATCCTTTTCTTCTTCATCTTTTTTGTCACATGCACTGAAAGCAACTCCCACTAAAACCAATAAGGAGGCTACTAAAAACTTTGAAAACTTCATTCTATTTTAAATTTAAATTTCTGCAA
Source organism: Bacteroidales bacterium (assembly GCA_015061185.1). Taxonomy (GTDB): domain Bacteria; phylum Bacteroidota; class Bacteroidia; order Bacteroidales; family Paludibacteraceae; genus UBA1181. The sequence continues at coordinate 4,121 of SUWZ01000003.1, read as the reverse complement.
AGATAATGAATTTTACAAAATAGATATATCCTTAGAAAAAGATATTACCTTTTTAATAATTTATTCAATGGAACCATCTTTTTTGAAATTACCTTTTGCTTTCCATCTCCGGTAGTAACCGTCATAGAAACATCGACTGCATAATCCTTTGCATCAAATGACAACAACCCTAACACACTCCATAAGGAGACGCCTTCACATAACGATGCTTTTCCTTTGAGAGGCAGACGTTTTGTCCCTTTTTCAACTTGAAAGGCATTGGCTGTACCTGTCACAAAGGGTTTCCCCTTTTTATATACAACGCCCTGTATATTGGATACCTTAAAACTTTTTGCAGCATTGGTTACATCAATCCACGCCTCTCCTGCTACAGACCTTAAACTTTGAGGACTAATGGAGGATATCCCATATTTGCCAAAACTAATCTTGTCGAATTGTGCATAACTCTCTGTTGTTGCAAATAAAGCGACGATTGCTACAAAAATAAGAATCTTTAATCTCTTCATACTCTATATTATATAAAAGCAGTTTAATTTTTATAAAATTAGATCGACTTTCCGCACGTGCAAAGTTAATTTATTTTATCATTTTTCAATACTTTACCATATATTTTTTTAATACCACAATATTCCTTATCTTTGCTTTGGATAACTACTACATTAAGTAAGTACGACTGAGTTTAAGGTAATACCCATAAAAAGGCTCAATCATAATTTATAGAAACACCATAAATTTTTAACAAATGAACATTGGAGATAAAATACCGGAAATTCTTGGCACAGACCAAAACGGAAATGAAATTAAAGCGAGTGATTTCAAAGGAAAAAAGGTGATAATGTTTTGCTACCCGAAAGCAAATACTTCGGGTTGCACAGCAGAGGCTTGCTCCTTGCAACAACACAAGGATGAATTAGCGAAAAAGGGATACTCTATCATCGGGGTGAGCAAAGACAAACAATCGGCTCAACTAAAGTTTGCCGAAAATCACCATTTGGAATTTCCTTTGATAGCCGATACTGAAACTACCCTGCTCCAAACCTTGGGTTGTTGGGGCGAAAAAGTTTTCTGCGGAAAGAAAACCATCGGCACTCTGCGTACCACTTACTTAATTAATGAAGAGGGTGTCATCGAACAAATCATGGGTCCTAAAGAGATCAAAACCAAAATTCACGCAGAGCAGATTTTGGAGAAGATATCATAGGGCAACTTCTACAAATTACGATTTTTCTATTTATTCTTCATAAATTCCGTTACGGATGTTTTTGAATTTATAGAACACACCCTTTATTCATTGAAAATTGCGTGGAAATAATAATCATCATCGGCATCGTTGCTCTTCTTTGGGCTTTAGTGAGAGGAGTTTCTTCTTTCAAAAACACACCCAATTACGGAGAAAGGTGTGTAGCCCGTAAACTCAAACGACTTTCGAAAGAGTACGTCACTCTCAATGATGTTCTATTGCCCACGCACTATGGTACAACACAGATTGATCATATTGTGGTATCTCCTTACGGAATCTTCGTGATAGAAACCAAAGACTACAAAGGTTGAATTTTAGGTCACGAAGACTCTGAGGAGTGGAAACAAAGTCTGATTGGAAGAAAGCGATTTTTTGGCAGGTCTAAGAAACAATATAGGTTGCCCAACCCAATTCTTCAAAACAAGTCCCATACCAAAGCCTTAAACGCCATACTGAAAAAGATTGGCTACTTCCCTATTATTCCTATCATAGTATTCTCGGACAATGCAGAACTAAAGATAACAACACCCAATTACACTGTGATTAACTGGTGCGATTTACGTTCCACTATCCAATCCTACAAAATCCCCATTATGTCCCAAGAGAATGTTCAGCTGATTGCAAACGCAATATCTTCTGCCAACATCACAACCAAAGGTAGCAAAGAGAACCATATTCGATATGTAGAAACAATCAGAAAAGAGAAAGAAGAGGCAATTTCCAACGGCAAATGTCCGAGGTGCGGAGGTCATCTTGTTGAGCGAAAAGGGAAACACGGAAAATTCTTGGGTTGCTCTCATTTCCCCAAATGCAGATTTACCAAAAACTTTTAAAGTTGCTATAAAGCACGATTTTTAGAAGTTGTGTCATACCTCCCGCTTCAGATGCTTCGGAATTCAGAAATTATTTTTAGAAGCTGTTTAAATTTTATTATAAAATTGATTTTGAGCTTCACTCTCTTTTTTTTCGGCATCTTTGAAGCGCTTTTTAAACTATTTTCACTATTCTTTTTTGAAAATAGTCTACTATTAACTTCAAAAGAATAATAAAAATAATCTTAAAAATCACTCTCAAATATGCTCGAAATAAAATTTAAACAACTTCTTAGTCTCTACATTTTGAAGCTAGTACAACTTTTTTTTGGAAAAATGTAGAAATCTAATAGTTTTTATTTTGGAAAAATGCAGAAAATAGCATAAAATCTTTTGGAAAAATGCAGAAAATAGCATACATTTGCTTTGGAAAAATGTAAAAATAATATGTTGCGAAGAAAAATATCTACATTTATCGAGCACTTTTATAAGGTTAACAAAGGGGCTCTATTATTGACAGGAGCACGTCAAACAGGCAAAACATACTCTGTAAGAGAGTTTGCAAATGAAAACTTTAAGAGCTTTATAGAAATAAATTTCGTAGAGTCTCCTGAAGCTATTGAAATATTTTCAAACGCCAAAAACAGCTCTGACATTCTGCTGCGATTGTCTGCATATACAAACAAACCGTTGCTCAAAGATGAAACCCTAATATTCTTTGATGAAGTTCAGAAATGCCCAGAAATTGTCACTGCAATCAAGTTTCTGGTGGACGATGGAAGGTACCGCTATATACTCAGTGGCTCCCTTCTTGGCGTAGAACTAAATAATCTTAGATCTGTTCCGGTCGGGTATATGGACATTAAAGATATGTATCCACTTGACTTGGAGGAATTTATGTGGGCTGTAGGTATAAATCAAGATATAATTTCCAAGCTAAAAGAAACTTGGGAAAAGGGAGATCCGGTTGACGAATTCGTACACAAGAAGATGATGGAAGTTTTCAGACTTTATTTGATTGTTGGCGGCATGCCGGCTGCTGTTATGTCATACAAACAAAACAACAATCTCCAAGACGTCATGGAAAGTCAGAGAGAAATTATCCGACTATACAGAAAGGATATTTCTCAATACGACCAACAGAGGCAACTAAGGATTAAAGATGCATTTGACCTTATTCCATCTGAATTGAATTCAAAAAACAAGAGATTCTTCATCAAAAATCTCAATGAGAAAGCACGATCAGAAATGTATGAAAACGAATTCCTTTGGCTAAAAGATGCAGGAGTTGCTATCCCTGTGTATAACATAGAAGAACCCAAGTCTCCGTTAAAACTTGCCTCTTCGAGAAATCTCTTCAAACTTTTCTCAAACGATGTAGGATTGCTATCCTGTCAGTATGCTGATGGCATTCAACTAAAAATACTCATGGGCAACGATAGCATCAACTACGGAGCGGTCTATGAAAATGTTGTAGCACAGGAACTTTTGGCACATGGTTTTGAAAATTTGTTCTACTACAACAGCAAGAAGATGGGCGAGGTTGACTTTGTTACAGAACACAATGGTAAAGTCTTCCCTATCGAGGTTAAATCCGGCAAAGACTACGCAAGACATCGCGCCTTGAACAATATTCTTGATTGCAAAGAGTATGATATTCCTGCCGCAATCGTATTGTGCAACGACAACACCTCACAAAAAGGGAAAGTCAAGTATCTACCCGTCTATATGATGATGTTCATCCATAAGGAAAATTTTACAAACGTAACGTTTAGTCTTGATCTTTCGGGGTTAAACTAAAGTCTTGACAGATTTGAACCGCTTAAGGCATTACAATTGAAGAAAAAACAAAACGATGGTTGAAATGACAGAGAGCATAACAACAGCCAAGAGATACCACTTTATATTTTCCCATGCACCCCAAGCGGCATCTTTAGAGGTCTGCTTAAGCGATGAAAAAAATTATTACTGTCCGCTAAAAGTTTAAAAAAGAAAAAAAATTAGGGCTGATTCCATAAAAGGTTTCAGCCCTTTTAGGTTATTTTTGTATTTGCAAAACAACCAAATAA
>SUWZ01000044.1 GCA_015061185.1 Bacteroidales bacterium | reverse complement strand
ATATACCGGAACTATTACAGAAATTTTAGGTTCTTTGCTCATTGAGGAATAAGGTTGGATTTTAAAAGATTATATGATTTTTCTTTTAATTGTTCATTAATGTTATTCACAAAGTCCCAATTGATTGGAGACGAAGATATTTTATTTAAATCATCCAATTTTTTGATTAACCTATTTTCCAACGAAAACATTTTTAAAATAGAGAGAATTCTTGCTCCGCCTCGAGTTTCATTAGAAATCACAACAAATGGGATGTTGAACAAAATACAAAAAACCGTTCCGTGAAAAGAATCAGTAACAATAAATTTAGCATCACGAAAATAAGCAAGCCATTTTTCTATACTATCACTATCTTTTAGTTCTTTATCTGCTCCAATAATAATAGGTGTTAACCTTTTCTCTCTCGCAATCTTCGTTATAAAAGAGGTCTTATTTTCGTTCTCGTCTAAAATGTAGGCAAAGAGGTAATTTTCGGTTGATATTGGTATATCTGCAATCAATTTGTTATAATCATCCTTTGTAAGAAGCATTGTAGGGTCTAAAACATGAGTAGCAGATACATTCAAGTATTTTTCGCACAATTCTACTCCGGAATCTTCTCTTACTGATATTGCATCAAATTTCTGCGCTAACACCCTGCAATTTTCAGTTTGCTTCTCTGTGTATTCCCAATCTGAAGTTCCAAAGGAAGCTGCGTATGCAATTCTTTTTAGCTCCAAACCATGAGTAAAATCTAGAAACATTTTTTCTATCGGATAATTGTATTTGGGTCTCCACACTTGATCGCTTCCCACAATAATTGCTTGAAATTTGTACTTTAAAATCTGTTTTGGGGTTGGTTTTTTACATCTTGGGGATGCTAATGTGATATGCTTAGTCACAAATTTTCTTAGTATTTTTTCTTGATTTCTTCGACGCGATGGGTACTCTTGGAATGTACATGAAATTCCTATTATTTTTTTTATTATACATTTGATTGTTATTATTAACCAATCTTTCCAAGTATACAATCCTAAGTCAAATGTATAGGGTTCATGTCCCATTTCCCTTAAGACTTGTTGTAGCGCATAATTTTGAAGAATACCTCCATAATTCCTTGATAAAGGTTGTGTCAATATCCCAATTATCATCTCACAAAAGATTTTAATTTTCTAACAATTCTGCCAAACAAGACTTTAAATTTAGAAGGTGTCATAGATTGACAGATTCCATCTATACAAGTAACGCCATGACTCTCATATTCCTTCCAAAAAAGAACTCGTTGAGAGGGTTCTGCTACACTCTTAACTATACAGGGATTATTAGCTATGGCTTTTCTATAATCCGATATAGTGTAAGTTAAAGTTGCGACTATTGCATCAAAATATGTTTGTCCTTTTTGTGTATTTATCAAAACTAAATTTACACCCTTATCATCATCCAATTCCGGATGTATTCTTTGAATACCCCAATAATCTGCAATTGCAATGTCTGCGCCACTTTTGCCCTGTCTTGCCATACATTGGTAACACGATGGACGCAAATATAGATTTTTCAAAAAACCTTTCATAAATATATCTTCATTGAAGGGTGTTATTTCACAATTATCTATATTAGCAGATTTTGAAACCGAATTTTCGGCCGCCTCTGAGGCGGCGTAGCAGATTTTGAAACCGAATTTTTTCCAACCACTTATTTTATCTCTAAACGAGATACCCGTTATCACGGGCAACTCATCTATAGATGAAGAAACCGTATTTTTCCCAACGACGTGCTGCGCACGTTTATATTGCAGATAATCTCTCCATACCTTTGGACTTGGTACCCCATGGCAAACCACCTCAACTGTCAATAGGTTTTCATACTCCTTGCGAAGGAATTTTTTTAATCCGGCTATTTGACAAGGTGTTCCGGAAAACAATACTTTTCTCCCTTCTAAAAGAAATTGTTTTGCATATTTATAATTATCGGCAATAACACTCTGTACATATTTGCTACCTCTAAAAGCTTCTAATCCTTCGACTGTTTCGGCATAGTCGTGGATAACCTCCCAATTCTCATTGAAGCGTGCACCAAAAACGACACCTCCTTCTGCTATAATTTGCAATGCAAGAAGAGTAAATATACCACCCGAAGAACTTTTCAAGCGTATTTCCTCATTGCTGTTCATTGCTGCATATACAGACAATGGCACTCTTGGCTCATTTTGGTTGATTACCGGACAAACCTTCTCGCACAAACCACAATCAACGCAGGCTGCCGAATCGACTTTAGGATATAAAAATCCTTCACAGTCTTCATTCATGCTTATACACTGCTTTGGACAGACTTGCACGCAAGACGCACATCCGCAACAATCTTTTTTGTCTAATATATTTATCATAAAAATCCTAAATATCTATTCAAGTGCTTAGGCAAGACAGTTCGAACTATTGAACAAATTATTGAGGTTATGATAACAGTCATTATCCACAACATCAACCAACTACGAACAGGATATATAAAGTTAAAAGCTCTAATAACAAAGCAATGAATTAAATAAACACCAAACGAATATTACCTACGTATGCAATCAAAGAAGTTAATTTATTGTGTGTATAAAAAGCTTTTACCTTGGGCGATAAAATAAACATTACAACACCAATAGAATAAATGAATGCAGAAAATTTAATTCCATATCCACCACCATAATTTGTGTTAAGCCAATATGTTTCAATGCATTCCAATGCAAAACCGAAGACTATAATCGATACCGCCTGTTTTATTGTATAATTTATCTTTGAAGACGAATAATAAACTCCCAACATAAAGAATACAAACCACGTTGTAAAAGGTCCTGCATAGACAATTAAAGGTAGCTGTATCCCTTGCACTGAAGAAATGTATGTTATAAGCAATATAGAGAAGAACGATACCACAACAGAAATTGGCATCATTACATGTTTATATTTCTGAAGCATAGGTAGCAAGAAATAATATTGTACTATTAATGCTATAAAATAGTATATACTAAAGGCACAAACTAACAGCGCAACTACTTGTTTTATAAGTATATCCCCCACCTGAACTTGTATTACATTTTGGATAAAATATGGAAAAGACCAAATTAGAGCTGGGATATAAACTTTAGGAATTTGCTTTTTCCAAAAACAATACTTCTCATCCCATCTATTTAAACTCTTAGTTCCCAAAAAGAACCCAGACAAAGCAAGAAATATAGGGACTGCACAATTTAAAACTTGACGAAAAAAAGCACTGCATACACCCAGAGGGGTATCAATTGGATAAGCAACAAAAGTGTGAATCCCAACCACCATTATAATAGCGATGCCTCGCAAAAAATCAAAATACTCAATACGACTTGAATTCATAATTTAATTGAATTGCTAAACAATCTATTAAGGGGTAATTTTAACAAATCTTTTTCGTATTTATTCATACTAAACAGATAAAAAATTGGTAAATACATTGCTACAAATAAAGAAACAAAGATTAACCACTCACTCCAAGAATCTATATTATATTCACTTATAACTAATCGAAATACAACCGAAATAATAATAGGTACAATTGACATTTTAATAATCTCTTTCCAAAATGCCACTATATCTATTCCTTGTCTTTTTTGGTAATATATATTCATGATTAAACCTTGCCCCAATAGCAGCGCACCGGCCACTGCAAAAGCGCAACCAATACCCTCATACTTTTTTGCAAGAACCGCTTGAAATATTAATGCTAACATAGCTATTCCAATATACAACAAACTTCTAAATTTCATTTGATTGCGAGCTTGTAAAATTGTTATACCTAAGTTTTGTATAAGCGGTATAAACAGAGCAACAAAAAATAAGAGGGTGATTATATATGCATCTTCATAGCCCGGACCTGCCCACAGCAAGATAAACTGCTTGCCAAAGACAATAAATCCAGATAATATCAACGCCATAACAATAAATTGAATTCGTCCTGTTCGTATAAACAGATCTGAAATAGTCTTTCTGTCGTTACTTGTCGTAACCATACCTGTAACTTTAGGAAGAAAAACACTTGATATAGATGTTGAAAACATCATATACATGTGCTCTAACTGAATTGCAACGGCAAAAACCGCCACCGCAGCTGTTCCCACAGTTGCACCTAACACAAATTGTCCGGTACTCCAATAAATTCTATCCATTATTGCATTTAAGAAAATCCAAAAAGAATAGATAGCAACCTCTTTTAGAAATTCCCAACGAAAATTTCTAAAATACATTTTTATACTCAATTCCTTTTTGCAATAAATATAGTTAAGGATAAGAGTCAACACATTAAAAACAGTCTGAACCACAACTAAAGCCAAGGCCTTGTAACCCATATAGAGCAAACAAATCATCACAACCGTATTTAGAACAATTCTGATGATATTCAAAATACGAGGAAATACAAAACGTTCATAAGCCGTAATGATAGACCCCCAAATGCTCATTGGGAAAGTGAAAGCCAAATTAAAAACCAGCAATAGCAACATTACTCGAGCTTTTCCGAGTTCTGCCACTGTCATGGTTTCGTCAAATATAACATTTACATTAAAATACAAAAGAGAACCTAACAAAAGAACAAGCAGCCCTATTGCAATATATAGCAAAAAGAACATGCCAAACATTTCATATTGTTCTGTCTGCTTGCCCTCTGTTCTGAATTTTGCCGTATATCTGACAATAGCATTCCCAAAACCCAAATCAAGAATCGTAAGGTAAGATATTACAGAAGCAACAAGAGAATATAGTCCATACTCGCTTTGCCCTAACATACGGAGCATATAAGGAGTATATAATAATCCTACTAAAGTATTTAATAAGATTATCACATAATTGAGAACTGCACCTGCTTTGAGTTGATTCATACTTATCTATCCCCTCACTTCCACTGCTCTGCGGAGAACTTTTTTCTTTACTTCACCGGAGAGGATTTTTTGTGCTTGATTGTATGAGTGCAAGTCGGACCCTATAAAAGAATAAGCACCTTTTTGCAAAAGAGCATCAGCTACTTTTTGAGCAGCCATGCCATAGAGCCCCATCAAAGATGGAATATTTAACTGAAACTTCACTCCCATCGTTAAAAGTCGGTCGTAATCAGCTTCCGTCATATATCCAAATCGTTCCGGATGTGCCAACACGGGGAAATAGCCTGCACTAAGCGTCTGTTGCAACATATCATACAAGATATTGGAGCCCACCCAAAACGACGTTTCCACTAACAAATTTTGCTTCTCATCTCCCAATGGCAATAAATCTTTCGATTCTAATCTACTTATAAAAAGCGAATCCAACATATACTCTGCCGCCAACCTCAACTCAATTGGCCCTGAATAATGAGCTTTGAGTTCCTCAAATTTTTCCTTTAACGCATTAGTTGTATTAGGTATATCCTCCATAATGTGAGGAGTCAGCCACAACTTGCGCACACCCAACGACTCATAGAGTTGGAGAATCTGCAAAGACTCTTCAATTTTTGGAACACCATCATCCACTCCCGGTAAAACATGGGAGTGAAAGTCTTCCAATCCATTAAAAATAGAAGAATCAGACAATTTTATCTTTCCGAAACTAAACATAACTATTCGTAATTGTGTTGCGCACTTTCAGGTTTCAGGAGGCTTTATGTATGAAACTTGAATCCTTTACTTACGAAGTATAATAGTTTCCAGAGCCGTAGTAATAACCATACCCGTAACGTCCGCCTTGACTCTTAACTCCATTCAACACCAACGACATATTAGGCAAGCGTTTTTGCTGATAAACCATCTCCAAATCTGTCAACAACTCTCTTTCCAACAAGCCCACTCGCACCACAAAAAGAGTGCTCGTCACGTTGCGACTAATAATCTGAGCATCAGCCACCACATCAATAGGCGGAGCGTCCACCAAGATGTAGTCATACACAGATTGATACTTATCCAACAACTCTTTCAAGCGTGTACTATCCAACAATTCGGCAGGATTAGGAGGAATAGACCCAACAGGCAAAATAGTCAGACCTTTTTGCAAAGTATCTTTAATCAACAACTTATCCACATCGTTGACACGACCATTCAGGTAATCACTCAACCCAACAGCAGGAGCACCAACATATTGCGAAGAAGATGCATGCCTCATATCCCCATCGATTAACAACACGGATTTACCCTTTATAGCTATAGAAATCGCCAAGTTAACACTCAAAAAAGATTTTCCGGAGCCGGGATTAAACGAGGTAACCATAAAAATATTCTCCTCCGGTTTTGCCACAAACTCAAAATTGGTACGCAAAACACGGAAAGCCTCGTTGATAACATTACGTTTTCCCTCGCTAACAACAATATCTGAGTCAGAATCCATGGAATTTAACTTCATTTTATTAGAACGAGCATGCAAAGGAATCTCCCCCAAGAAAGGAATAGAGATACGCTCAAGATCCATTTTACCTCTCAACTTTGTATTAAAGTTTTCCATCACGAAAATCACTCCCAACGGCAACAACAATCCCACCACAAGAGCAACCAAAAGAATCTTCATTTTTTTAGGTGCCACAGGTTTCAAAGCTCCGGTTGGAGGAGTAAGAATTCTTGTATTATAAGCAGTAAACGTTTGAGACAACTGATTCTCTTCTCTTTTCTGTAATAAAAACAGATATAGAGCCTCTTTCACCTTCTGTTGACGACCTACAGACAACAAATATTTAGCCTGATCCGGATTGGAAGCAATTTGAGAAACAATTTTCTGTTCATTTTTTTGTAAGTCAGCAATTTGAGTGTTAAAAGTAACTATCAGATTATCAACTGAAGTCAAAATAGCCTCTCTCATTGCTTTGAGGGTTAGATCCAAATCAACCACCAAAGGGTTTTGTTCGCTACTATTAGCCACCAAATTATTTCTCTTAAGCTGAATGGTGTTATACTCATCAATTTGAGCCTCAACGCCCCCACCCTTTATCCCGGTATTAGCAGGAAGAAGTTGGTTATTGGTGGAGTTTGCCAATAGATAATCCTTCACATACTTTGCCATGGAGAGTTGCGTATTCAACTCCAAAAGTTGTTTACTGCTCTCTTTCGACTGTTCCAAATAGATCTTGGAAACCTCACTTACATCCGGCAAGAGATGCTTGCTCTTATAGGAAGAAATATCGTCATCCACATCGCCTAATTCCAATTCGATAACCTTCAAACGTTCATTAATAAAATCTGTAGTACTTGCCGTAATCTCATTCTTATCGCGCATCCACTGTTCTTTATAGACTTGAACAATAGTATTTAGAATATCCACGGCACGTTCAGTCGAAAGATCTGTATAAGAAAGATTAATAATAGTAGCCTTCTTGTCAGCCAAAGAAACAGCCAATCTTTTTTGGCAAGCAGTAACTGCATCATAATAGTTAGAACGAGAAATAAAAAACTCGTGAGAATCCTGCTCCTCGTTGTTCATAAAATCGGCATAATATAACGAAGGAGAAACAACCAACTTACCAATAGGAGTAATCAAGGTGTCATTCAAAGCACCGCACACCTCTTGATCCAACTCGTCCAACTCCCTTTCGGCACAAGAGAAATCATTCAACGAAACCATAGAATTATCATTCAGCACCAACGAAAAAGAGGCAGATTCAGTATCGGACAACTCTAAAAAAGAGACCTTAATAGGCAAAGAGGTGCCGTAAAGCGTCTTTTTATAAAATCCACCTTTCAAAAAGTAATTAACATTCAAATCCAGACGTTTAATCGTTTCCAAAAGAACCGATGGGGATTGAATGGCAATCAACTCATTATTAACATTAACACCGGCAGTAGCAACACCCATTTCGGAAAACATGGAAGCCACATCCCCGATGGAACTGCTTTTTGAATCCTCCTTCACCATAACAGACATAGAACGCTCGAAGGTAGGAGGAGTTATCAATAAATAAAGAACTGCAATCAGCAACGCAACGATACCGGAAATCAAGAACCAATACCATTTAGACAAACATATACTGAATAAATCCTTTATAAACAAGAAATCGTTATCCTCCTCGACAGGAGTGCTTTTCTTTTCAACAATCATAACAATATGTAATTAGGAATGAGGAATTAGGAATGAGGAATTAGGAATGAGGAATTAGGAATTCAGCTAAATTTATTCGATAATATTAGTAATCAAAACGCCAACACTTGTCAACAAACTCGCCAAAGATATCCAAAACGAAGTTGTACGCACATTGTTACCATTGACAGTTGACTGTCTTGCGCGCACATCATTAGGCACCACATAAACGACGTCATTTTGTTTCAGATAATAAACCGGAGAGGTTAAAAGTTTTTCGCCTGCACAAAGATTAACACGATACGCCACTTGTTTGCCATTCTCCTCTCTCATCACCAACACATCTTCCCGTTGACCTTGAATAGTGAGGTCGCCGGCATAGCTAATCGCATCAATAATAGTGAGTCTGTCCCTATCAATAGAAATCCGTCCCGGACGATTCACCTCACCCAAAACAGAGACACACAAGTTGGCAAATTCTACCGTAACGACAGGATCTTTGATTAAACTCGCAGCTTCCAATTTCTGTTTAATAGTAGCAGCTATTTGCTCGCGATTTAAACCCGCAACATGCACTTTCCCGAGTATCGGGAAATCAATATTCCCTTCAGCATCAACAGAATAAGAAGAGATTTGTTGCGTAGAATTTAAATTAGAATATTCAGAACCAATGCGATGAGCCACCACAGGAAGATTAAACAAACTTGTCAACTCAGGATCCTTGCTATTCACCACAATCGATATTTTATCCTGAGGCTGTACCGTTATCATAGGCACATCAGGCAAGATAATCTCTGAACCTGCCTGAATATCCTGAAAATAACGAATATTTTGAGGCGTTTTACACGAAGAAAAAACTAAACAAACTACAATTAACGAAAAATAAAATTTTACTTTATGATTCATGTGAATAACATATTAAAGGTATCAAAAACATCTCGACCTAATTTATAGACCTTTCTTTAATCTTAGAGGATACAAAGATATTAAAAAGAACCCATATCAAAACATCCAAAAGTAAAATAAACAAACAATTGATGTAAGACGAGAGGAATAAATTCAACAAAACATAAAATAACGATAAACAAATGATTAAAATCATCACCAAACGTTGACTTATTCCCATGTTTAGGAGCTTATGATGAATATGACTTTTATCCGGCTTAAAAGGATGTTTCCCTTTTCTGATTCTGTAGAAGAAAACTCTAACAACATCAAAGCAAGGAACAATTAATGGGGAAAAAGCCAATACAAAAAAGTTGACATTAGGGAAAGATGGAGATGCACAACACGAGGACAATTCAATCGCAAAAAACACCAATAATATACCAATCGTCAAACTACCGGTATCCCCCATAAAGATTTTTTTTCTTTTATTAGAATCACCAAAGACATTAAAATAGAAGAAAGGAATCAGGACACCCAATGCAGCCGCAGACATCATAGCGTAGAAGAACTCGCCCAGATGAAAAAAAGCAATAGTGTATGAAAGGAACGCCACACTGCTCAATCCGGAAGCCAAACCATCAATACCATCAATTAAGTTGATAGAGTTGACTACAAACACAACAAAAAATATAGAAAGGGGCGATCCAATCCAATTGGGGATAGACTCAATCCCAAATAAACCACATAAATTATCAATCCACACACCTCCAATAGTGAGCAAAATTCCACAAACGATTTGCACAAAAAATTTCGCTCTATATTTAACCCCCACCAAATCATCTGCAATACCCACCAAATAGAGAATCATCAAAGAGGAATACAAAAAGGCCAATTGGGAAATATTATCGCCAGCACTATGTAATATAGCTTTCTCACCCATAACATAGTTACATCCCATTATCAAAGCCATAACGACAAAAATCACCGGTTTAAAAGCGATACCACCCAAACGGGGGACAGCACCTTTATGAATTTTTCGTTCGTCCGGCTCATCGAACAATTTACGACGAAAAGAGATTAACAACACCTGAGGAATTAAAACTCCTGCAAAAAGGATACACAATAACCCTGATAAAACGATATTGACAATCCAAAAAACATCCATACCCAAATGAATAAAACTTTATGAAAACAAATTAAAAAATAAAAACATATCTTATGAAGTTATTAAATTTTATTTCTCGCATAAATGCCGAAAGTTATGATTTAAATCTGCATTCATAAATTTATATTAAAATTTTAAACAACTTCTATATATCCCGATATAACGTTGAAAGCAAAATCAAAAGGCAAGTTCAAAAAAAATTGGCCATTATAATGCCCCCTACTAAAAATTATGATTTAGGGAGGGTTTTATAAATTCATTTTGTAATTCCCATGAAAAGAAATTACCAAATCCTCATTAATCTAAAACTTTGATAAAATCCGGAGCCACCTCAATAGCAGGAGCAATAGAAATACCTTGCAATTGAATTACGATTTTTTTAGCCCTACACCCTTTTACCTTAACAAAGATTCCCTCAACACCATCTAACGGTCCACCTACAACTGCAACACGAGTTCCTTTTTTCAAATCAATTTCATCAACCGACAAATAAGATAAATTGAGATCTTCAACTGTAGTTGCTTTTATAAAACTCTCCATCTGTTTGGGCGGAACAACAATTGGCACATTACGTCCATTTTCACGACAAGTATGATATTGCAACCTTGGAAACTGAGTTTTAACCTGTTGAATCTCATTACGCGAAGCATAAACAAAGATCATGTTCGCAATAGCAGGCTCAACTACCCTATTATAAATCCCACTTCTTGTTTTTTTTAATTTATGCAAAAGAGGAACATAGCAAGTAACCCCCAACTCTTCCAAGGCTTGCTTCATCTTAATCTCTCCTCGGAAAGTGGCACTCATAACAAACCAGCTCAACTCTTGCATGACTTAAAAATTTAGGCTATATCAATAAATTTCAATACATATTGGAGACTTACACAAAATTTCATTAGAAATTGTTTAAATTTTAAATGGATAATTTATAAAATCACCTTAATTACATTTAAGACAATTCTTTGGCTCCTGAAAATAACGTACTTCATTAATTCTCAGGACATTAAAAAGATTACAACAAAATAAACTATTCACCAATGAAAATCTATAACGATTTTTATAAAACCAAAGGCAAAAATAGAGAATTAAATTTAGTAATACAAATAAAAATTTGAATAAAATCAATTTTAACAAAATTTTATACACTCTATTAACTAATATTCAAAACAAATTCAAAAGTTCATCAACTAATATCCATCAATCAAACCTATATATACAAAGATTATAGAATAAAATACAAAATTATTAGAAGATAAATAATTGAAAATTGAGGCTATGCAAAAAAGACACAGCCTCAAAATGTATGAATTTATAGAATCACCTTAAAATAAGTCTTAACGTTAGAGATGAAAAAAGATTAAATTACATCCAATTCCAAATCCTCGTTAAAGATTTCGTGCCAAGGCAAACCTTGTTTATTCAGTTGTTCCATAAATGGATCCGGATCAAACTCCTCAACATTCCACACACCCGGACGTTTCCATAGACCCTTGCAGAACATCATTGCACCAATCATAGCCGGCACACCGGTCGTATAACTCACCCCCTGCATACCTGTTTCCAAGAAAGCCTCATGGTGACTACAATTGTTATAAACATAATAAGTGAGCGGTTTTCCATCTTTGCCAATACCACTAATACGACAGCCAATGCTTGTCTCACCCTCATAATTTTCCCCTAAATCCTGAGGATTAGGAAGCACCGCTTTAAGGAATTGAAGTGGAACAATCTTAACCCCATTGTATTCAACTTCATCAATGCGAGCCATACCAATATTTTGGATAACACGCAAATGCGTCAAATATTCCTGACCAAACGTCATCCAAAAACGAGCCCGTTTAATTGTTGGAAAATTCTTTACCAGAGACTCCAACTCCTCGTGATACATCAAGTAAGATTCTCTTGGACCGATATTAGGATAAGTCAAGGGTTTATGAATCTCCAACGCACCTGTTTCGACCCATTTGCCATCTTGGTAATAGCGACCTTTTTGAGTAATCTCTCTGATATTGATTTCGGGATTAAAGTTTGTAGCAAAAGCTTTATGATGATTTCCGGCGTTACAATCGACAATATCCAAATAATGCATTTCGGAGAAGTGATGTTTTGCAGCATAGGCCGTATAAATACCGGAAACACCCGGATCAAACCCGCAGCCCAAAATAGCAGTCAAACCGGCCTTTTCAAACTTATCTTTATAAGCCCATTGCCAACTATACTCAAAATGAGCTTCATCTTTAGGTTCATAATTGGCCGTGTCCAAGTAATTAACACCACACTCCAAACAAGCATCCATAATTGTCAAATCTTGGTAAGGAAGAGCTACATTTATTACCAATTCCGGATTATGTTTACGAAACAACGCAACAACTTGGTCAACATAGTCGGCATCAACTGCATCCGTTTGAACCGTTACACCATATTTTTTATTCAATTCAGACGCCAAAGCATCACATTTTGATTTCGTACGACTCGCAATAACAATCTCTGAAAACACATCTTTGTTCTGTGCCACTTTATGTGCCACAACGGTTCCGACACCACCGACTCCAATAATGAGAACTTTTGACATAGTAACAACTTTTTTGAAATAAATAAAAAAAATGTTTTTCAGGAAGTTCTATAAAATTAACAGTCTAACAAAAGAACCATAACCAATTTATAGAACTTACCTAAAGAACAAATTTAATACAAAATGTAAAATATCCAAATTCAAATTCAAAAAACTTCGTATAAAAACTATGGATAACAACTACAAATACTATTTTGACAAATTGGCAATCACCTCATCTATAGACAAAGCCATTTGTTCACCGGTCACCATGTTTTTGCACATTAATTTTTGCTCTTTCAATTCAGACTCTCCAATAATAGCCACAAAAGGAACCCCTTTAGAGTCGGCATAAGCCATCTGTTTTTTTATTTTGACAGGTTCCGGATAAACTTCAGCAGGAATTCCGGCAGCCCTCACTTTTTTCAAACAATCCAATGCAAAAAGCAACTCATCATTACCGAAAGTAGCAAAGAGCAATTTCGTTGAGTGCATCAACTCTTCCGGATAAAGGTTCAATTGGTTCAACACGTCGTAGATACGATCAGCACCAAAAGAAATTCCCACACCGGAGAGTCCCGGCATACCAAATACTCCGGTCAAGTTATCGTAACGTCCACCACCTGTGATACTACCAATTTGCACATCCAAAGCTTTCACTTCAAAAATTGCACCGGTATAGTAGTTCAATCCGCGCGCCAAGGTCAAATCCAACTCAACCAAAGTCTGAACTCCCAATTTTTCGACAAGAGATAAAATCTGTTCACACTCATCAATACCCTTCAATCCAATCTCTGAATCCTTTAAAGCCTCGCGAAGCAAGGACAATTTTTCATTATTAGACCCTTTTGCCAAGATAAACGGTTGCAACAAGTTAACTTTATCTTCCGAAATACCCTTGGAGAGAAGTTCTGCATTCACATTTTCCAGACCGATTTTGTCCAACTTATCTATAGCAACAGTAATATCAACAATGCGTTCAGGCTCACCAATTACTTCGGCCATTCCGGACAAGATTTTTCGATTGTTTAATTTCAAACAAACATTAATACCCAAACGACGATAGACCTCATCCACAATTTGAATCAGTTCCACCTCATTCAAGAGAGAATCGCTACCAACCACGTCCACATCACATTGGTAAAATTCGCGATACCGACCTTTTTGAGGGCGATCTGCACGCCAAACAGGTTGAATTTGGAATCTTTTAAATGGCAAAGAGATTTTATCCCGATTCATCACAACAAAGCGAGCAAAAGGGACCGTCAAATCATAACGCAACCCCTTTTCAGAAATTTTAGGTGTTAATTTTACCGCATTTCGGTTTAGCTCATCATCTAAATCAATATTAGACAAGAAGTCGCCTGAATTCAATATTTTAAACAACAACTTATCACCTTCGTCGCCATATTTACCCATAAGAGTGGATAAATTTTCCACTGCAGGCGTTTCAATCTGTTGAAAACCATACAATTTAAAGACATCCTTAATTGTATTAAAAATATAATTTCGCCGAGCCATTTCCAAGGGGGCAAAATCACGAGTTCCTTTTGGAATAGAGGGTTTTGAAGCCATTTTATGTAAAAATCAAAAGTTAACGTGCAAAATTAACTTAAAAGTTTGAAATAGCAATAACACATCAACAAGAAGGTGTTTAAAATTTATTATAAAACCATCAAATCTTATAAAATTCGATTTATAGAGATCTTACGAGACAATTGTCCTGTTTTTCAAATAAAAGCAAAAATTACTATCTATAGACGCCTAATAATCATTATAGCAGAGTTCTATAGCTCTTTTTTGATAAAAAAAACGAATAATCATCAACAAAAAAAACAGAATATAGCCCACTCTATTTAAACATAACTTCCAATTCATCCTTTGGAATTTCAGTAACCTCTTCAATAATATTTAAATCAATTCCTAAGTTGAACAACCTTTTTGCACATACGAGATTGGTTTTTCTAACCCCCTTTTCAAAACCTTCATCATAACCTTCATCATAACCAACTGCCATCCCTTTTCTTGCAGCTAAATCCAAAGCACTTTTAAACTGCTCAGCACTGCTCACTTCTTTTTCATATTCTTCAAAATCTTTCATATAAAAAAAATGCTAAAACTTTATTTTAAATTCTCAATTTCCTCGTAAGTCAACTTAGTGACAGACACAATAACATCCTTATCAACACCTAAATCTAACATTGCCTTTGCCGTTTCTAACTGATTTTGTTTTATACCTTCTGCACGACCTTCTGCGAGACCTACTGCATGACCCTCTGAAAAGCCTTTTGCAAAACCTTTTTCAAGACCTTCTGCACGACCATCATCAATAGCACGACTAATACTACATTTCCAATCCCGATATTCTTTTAAACTTCTAGAGTATTCCTTGTATTCCATATCATCTAAATTACATAATTCAGCCGTCGCAAAAAGCCTATCAAAAATAGCACTTTGAATCTCAATAGGTCGTTCTTGCAACTGATATAAATTTTTTATCAAAAACAACCACATGTCCGTAAAAGTTTCTAAATTTTCTTTATTTTTACGGAATTTTGGTAGTTCAATATAGACAAAGTTCAACACATCATTAAATACATCTCCACGATTATCCATCAACTGAACTTTGGTAATAACACTATCAGGATAAGAATTATCAAAAGAAAAATCTAAAATCCCGATCACATATATTTTAGATAAAGTAAGAAGCTGTTTAAATTTTATTAAAAAATATTTTAGAGTTTCACTCCCAATTTTCGGCATCTTTTAGATGCTTTTTAACCTATTTTTATTCTCCTTTTTTGATAATAGTCCACTATTTTCTGCAAAAGAAGACTAAAAATAGATTTAAAAATCTCTCTCAAATATGCTCGAAATAAAATTTAATCAACTTCTAACTCTAACAGACTATTCAAGAAATGAATTAACAACTCCTTGTTAACCTCTGTTCCAAAAAACTTTTTAAATGCAAAGTCCGTGCAAAAATCCACATAACGCGCATTCATTCCATTCGGTAAATTTTCCATCGTTTTTTATTATATTTCGCAAACTTTTAATTACTTAAAATCATTAGTAACAATGCAAAGGTAATAAAAAAACATCAATCCGACATTCTTTTTTCATAAAAAAGAACATCAGATTTATAAGAAGCTGTTTAAATTTTATTTTAAAAAAAATTTAGAGTTTCACTCTCTTTCTTTTTAGGCATCTTTGATATTCTTTTAAACCTGTTATTATGCTTTTTTGATAACAGTCTACTATTTTCTGTAAAAGAAGAGTAAAAATAGATTTAAAAATCTCGAAATAGGCTCGAAAAAAAATTAACAACGTCTGAATAGGATTACCCGTTGGCAGAATTTATTGCCCCTATCAAGGATAAAAATTCAGATATTAAATAGGGCGAATGCGATTCGCCCAAAGCTTGAACCCATTCGCCCGAAATTGCCTTAAACCAAAGATACTCTCATACGGTTAACTCTACAAAAAAGTAATCACCTAAAACCTAACCAGAGTAAAATGGCCAATATACTGCATATCAATTTCTCCCACATTGATTTCATACCAATAATCTGTAGAAGGCATTAAATGTCCATTATAAGTACCATCCCAACCGGAAAAATCGCTTCCATCCATTTCCAATAAGACTCTTCCAATTCGGTCATAGATAGTTACTCTGCTATTAGAATATTTATCCAAATTATCAACATACCACAATTGCTCGTTCGCATTAAAGACATCTGGAATAACCAATTCATAAGTTGGCGTTTCCAAAACAAATGAAGAGCTACAACCTAAATCATCCGACACTGTCACATTATAAGTTTTACCATAAATCACTTTGTCTAAGATATTTGAGGACGTAGGCATTCTACCATCACCAAAATCAAACATAAGAGGAGCCGTACCACCCTCTGTCACCAAACTAAAACTCTTATTTCCAATATCTTCTGCACTAATGATTTTAGGGATAGGAGAAACAGTTACCATAGGAGAATAAACTCTTTCGCATAATCCATTTTTAACAGAAAGATAGTAAACAGCCGATTGAGACGGAGTAAACGCAAATACTTTTTCCGCATGCAATATAGTATCAAACGCCTCAGAATCGCTCCATAAATAAGAATACGCATCATTCCCAACCGGCGATAAAACAGCCTCATCACCTTCACATACAAACAGATCTTCTATTGAGACTTCAATCGCCTCGTCCACCTGAATAGTTACTTCTTTAGCCTCTACCGGACAACCGGCCTCTGAAGTTGCAGACAGGCGATAAGAAGTAGTTTGTTGCGGAGTTACAGAAATGCCCAAAGAACTTGTTACAATTGAAGAGTAATCACCAGTGGTACTCTCTTCCCACACCAATGAGTTGCCATACGGAAAATCAGTAGTTAATGCAACAACATCTCCCTGACAGATAGCAGATGCAGATGTTTGTAGGTTTAAAACAGGAATTTCATCAACTTTTATCTCAATTTCATCCGAAAAATCCTCACAAACTTTCATATCAGCAGTAAGCCTATATGTCATAGATTGAGAAGGTTGTAAAGCGACATGCAAACCAGATAAATTGGACAAAGAATACTCTCCATTCAAAGTTTTCTCCTCCCATATCCATTGCTGAGGAGAAGAGGTTGACGAAAGCATAATCTCGAAACTTTCACCCGGGCAAATCAAACGATCATCCGGCAATTCGAAAACAATATTTTCCTCGACATCAACATTCACCACGTTAGAAAAGACAGCATCGCAGACACCAGTTCCAACAGAACTTAGCCTATAGTAGGCACTTTTATCAGCGACAACTTTTTGAGAAGGAGTTAATTCACTAGAAAATGATTCAAAATTCTCTCCATCCAATGATTTTTCCCAATTAAGAATAGTCGCCTCTCCATAGTTAGCAGACAATGTAAATTCGGAATTCTGACACAATTCTGTTGCATCTGCAGACAAAGTAAGTTCTGCACTTCTTTCAACAGCAATAGATACAGATTGCGTATCATTTTTGCAATAAATTCCCTTCGTAACAAAAGAGTAAGTTGTAGGATTCTCAGTAGGGACATCAGTCAACATGTATTCAGAAGAAGAAGGAATTAAAACACCATTTTTCAACCATTCATGTTCCTTGTCAACGCCCTTAGTTTGAGTAGCCGTCAAATTCACTTCTGAACCGAAACAAACTGCAGTTGGGGCATCTTCCAAGTTGACTTCTATAGCCTCTTCTACAGCAACGACCACAACATTTGACCTTACTTCATGATCACAAACACAATTTCCACTATATTCTAACCAATACTGCTTGGAAGAAGTTGGATTCAACGTCATCTTTTCAACAACATCTGAAGAGATTGTCTCAAAAGAAAGCGAATCGTCAAGAGGAGCAGACTGCCACAACAGTCCATCTTGAACATTAGTATAATTAGCGGTAAGAGTTACATCATCACCCTCGCATACATTCTCTTTATCAGTCATTAACTCAAGAGTTACAACAGCAATTCTATATTTATGAGAAATCGTTGGACAGACTTTACTTTTAATTGAGTATAGATATTCTGAATACTCTTGCATTTCAGGGGTTTTAAACATTGCATCGGAACCGACCTCAACGCCATTCAATTCCCAAGAGAAGGAATACAAAGCCTTTTGTTCTTCCGTCAAATTCTGACCTAAATCCAAAGAAAATCCCTTACACACAATTTTATCTTTTGGCCATACTAAATCAAGCACAGGTTCCACCTCCACCATGATTGTTTTTGAGTAAACTACCGGACATAAACCGGAGCCTTCTGCTTTCAAACGGAAGAAATAGGTTGGGTAAAAATCCTGTAATTGGTCAAAAGAGATTTGATTCGATAAATCCGTTGAGAAAGTCTGAAAATTAACATTATCCGTTGAATACTGCCATTCAATAGATTCGGTTTCACCAAATGTTGCAGAGAGGAGGATATTATCACCTTCACAGATATAATCTTTTTCAGCAGAAATGGACAAATCAGACGCAACCTCTACATCCACCTCAAAGGATTTTGTAAAAGCAGGACAAACACCGGCATCTGCCGCAAATTGATAAGAAGTCAGTTCTGAAGGTTCATCAACAAACACCAAATCAGAAGAGACAACAACACCATTTTTCAACCACAGACTGCTCTTTGCCTCTGCTCCTATTGAAGTAGCTTTCAGTGTAACTTCATCACCAGCACAAACTTTTTCAGGAATAGATTCAAAAGAATAATCCACCGGTTTATCTACTACAATCCTAACAGTATCAGACGAAAATTCGCCGCAACCATTATCCGGAATAAAAATAAAATAACTTGCACTCTCAGTGGGTTTGAGCGTATAAGAATCCTTTTGTTCTGTAGAAACGACCTCGTTAGTTCCATCAACGATTTTCACTAACTGCCAACCCAATAAATCCTCAACAGAAGAGGTAGCACTTAAAACGACAGAAGTTCCCAAACATACAGAATCTACTTCTGCGCTTAGTGACAATTCCGGCTTTGCAATAAAATCCACATTAAAAACATACTCTTCCGAATAACAAATTTCAGATTCCAAGATATGCTTTAAGGTAGTTTTCTTTGTAATATCGAAAGTCTCCGAATAATTACGAGAATACTCAACACCATCCACCTCCCAAATAGATTGCCAAGCAATTGACTCATAATAGTCAGCCAAATCTTGAGGGAAATTCAACCCCAATACACCACCTTCGCACACAACATAATCAAATTTATCCCATGCGAATTGAGTTCTTGCCTCCACCCAAAAGGTATCTTTCATCACGTCAGAGAGACAGACTCCATCCGTAGCATAAAAAGAGAGACGAATTGAATCATTTTCGACCAAATCTTCAAAAACAAACGATGCCGATTCAGCCTTTGTATCATTCCAGAAAAACTCTGTAGGATTACCCGACAACAATTTGTACGTAATCTCGTAACCATCATCAAAATCACACAAAACACCGCTCTCATTTTTCAACTCATCAAACACAATCATCTCATGCACATTAATACGAGCAAAAATAGAGTCGGAATAACAAGTATCGTTCAAAGCTATGAAAAGATAATCAGTAGAATCGGCAGGCAAGACAGAAAGAGTCTCTTCTGTAGCCCCCTCGATTGCAGACCAGGTCGCCTTGTCAGCCGGAGAAGAATACCACTGCATCTTATCCACCTTTGTCTTATTTTTCTGTACAACAGACAATGTTACCTTCTCCTCTGCATTACTACAAATTGCCATTGTATCCATCTCCATATCAAATTCAAAAATTGGAGCTTTACAACCATCCTCTTTACACTTCAAGCCCACAACATTGGAGAAACCATAAACGACGCACGGATCTTGAGGTTTACCATTTTTAGCGATATAGATTGCATCCTCAGCAGTTTCCGCCAACACCAAACGATAATTCACCAACAAACCAGCATCAGCCTCATGAGCAACAGAAGCCTTATCAGACAAGAAAGCCCAATTCTCACCATCATCACTATATTGCCAAGCAAAACCATAATTAGGGAAAGTTCTCTTCCACTCACTATCATCCAATATATTAACAGTATGATAAGGCTCCTCATTGCAACTAAAACCATCCAAATAGGTCAAAGAAGGGTCATTATCAATTTGAATTGAACCCTTAGGAGTTGTTTCACCACACACAGCGATTTGAAAATCATCAAAGCAGATGTAGTTCCAATTATTAGTTGGCGTAGCATTTAAAATTTTAAACTTTATTCCGCCCGAATAATTTAGAGGTAAAACAAAAGGAGTTACAGACCTCACCCAACGTCTTGAATTACTATTAGAAATAGCAATCGTAGAAGAAGCGAGGAGATTATCAGCCTCATCTAAAATTAGCACATCCAAATTTTCGCCTGCCCATTCATTAAAATCATAAAATTGAAAAGAGAAATTAAAACTTTTACATTTACAGAAAGGACCATCAATCGTTTTTTCAATCAATACATTTTCGTCATCCACAGCAGATTTTTTACCGAAATAGGTATATAGGAAAGCACCATTAGAATTACCGGATGGATCTTGCAACGATTTTTCGTTATACGAATAGCCCAAGAACGAACCATCCCAACTTTCATTTATTTTTTTCACAGACGAATCAGGAGCAGAAGTTACCACATAATCACCAATTTTAAATCCATCTGTTGTAGGTTCATAGTAATGAAGTACAGCACCATCAAACGGACGAGTAGAAAATGAGTCTAACACTCCAAAATCCTCTTTCCAAACGACTCTTGCCGATTCAGAAAAAGAACAATCAGGCGTTGGAGAGACACCTGCCAAAGTATTAGAGATAGAATAGTAGGCACAACCATCTTTCGGAGCACCATTTTGAGCGATATACAAAGCCTGTTCCTCTGCAATCGATTCAGAAGAACCACCCGTAATGATAACTCGATAGACAGTAGGAACTTCTTTATCCACCTCAATATCCACAGAAGTTTTTTCGATTCCACTCACTTCTAAGATATTCTGCCAAGAGAGTCCATCATCTTCTGATTTTTGCCACAAGAAATAGACATTATCATAAATATTCTTCCAAGCCGGAAGCACATCATCCGGCACTTTAAAAGATGCCATAAAAATACATCCGTCAACAATAGTTGAAGAAGAAGCAATTGTATTGGTAGAGATGATTGGGTCCGGCACCTCTTCCGTATCTTTTCGATAAAGAGAGATATCATCAATTGCAAAATCGTTATAACCACTACCCCAGTTGGTCACTTGTAGTTCCAATACATCACCATCGTTGGCAACAAACTCGCACGAATATTCAGACCACGATCTTTCAGCCTTGGTATCAGCTACACCACCTCCACTATCGCCCCATCCGTTAGAAGTCCAATAAGGGATAGCTCCGGTTCGAATAGTTTCAACGATTTTTCCGGTTGAAGTATTAATCACATTCATTTCAAGATCCGCATTTCCTCCGGAGGGGTCGGCAGGGTCATCATTTCCATAAGCAGTAATACTTGCCACATAAATAACAAAACGATATTCACGACTATCACACAAATTAAATTCAATCTTTTTCGAAAAGATAGCATCGCCCTCACCCACTCCGGAATTAATAACCAACATAGCCCCATTTTTATTTCCGGTATGATCTTTACCCGCCACAAAATGGCCGGCATTCATTTTACAAGAAGTCCATCTATTATAAGCCCACCAAGTATTATTGGTTATACCATAAAAACCATCATCAATTGTTCCACAACCTGCAGTACCTCCGGTTTTAAGGCGACAATCATAAAATCCATCACAAATATTTGAGTTGGAAGCCGCATCCCAAACAATCTGTCCATTACAAAAACGTTCATCATCAATAAAACAATGTCCGGGAACACTATTACTTCTATCAGCAAAATTCTTGATAACAGTATCTTCTGCGACACCAAAATCCTCTCTCCAAACAAGATTCCATGTTTGGGCATTAGCTAATAAATAATAACAGCAAAAAAATAGTCCTACAACTATCCTAAAAAAATTACTATTCATATACCATTCATTAAAACATTAATCTGAAAAAATCGACAGACGAATTTTTTCTTCTACTAATTGCGTAAACCTACCTAAGACAAATTTCCATGCTAAAGTATAAAAAAAACTTTAAGAGGATAAAAATAAAATAAAAAAAGCTGTTTCACCAAGAGAATAAATAGACATTTTTAAATGAAATAAAAGTTTGATATTAGGAATTAGGAATAATTCCCAAAGACAACTACTATAAATCATTTAAAAATTTTTATTTATCAACACCACCTTTTACATATTACAAACCAAAAGAAAATAAAAGTGGGAGTTCTGAAAAACAGCTACTCCCACGATATAAAACAGACTACACGTGATTAACTTTATTTATTACGACGTCTCAAAGTAAAGTGACCAACCAATTCCTTATCCAACTCTTGAATACTAATAACATACCAATAATCTGTAGAAGGCATTGGGCTACCAAGATAAGTTCCATCCCAACCCTTAAATTGGTCCACATCATACTCTTTCAACATTTTACCAAAACGATCATAAATAGTAACTTTCGAGCCATAGAATCTATCCAAATTTTTCACCTTCCATTTTTCAAATTCAGGGAAGAAATATTCAGGGATTTCCAATTCATACGTTGGAACTTCAACAACATCCGACACTTTACAACCAATAGCGTCAGTAACTGTAACATTATATGTCATACCATAAGTCGGACGTTCCATGATATCAGAACTTGTCGGCATAGAATTCTTACCCCAAGTATAAGAATAAGGGACAGAACCACCTTCAACTTGAATACGGTACATGCGATTACCCATATCTTCAATACCAACAATTTCAGGTAAGGTTCTAACTTCCACCTCTGCCTCATACTCAGTAGTACAAACTCCATTAACAATTTTCAGATAGTACGAAGTAGTAGTTTTTGGAGCTACTCTTACGGAAGTTTGTCTTGACAAAATATTTGAGTAATCCGGCATATCACTCCAGTAATAAGAGTAAGAAGACTTATCATCAACAAACACCGACAATCTTCCGGAATCACCATCACAAATAGCAATATCAGCGATAGAACCATATACAGGCTTATCCACTTTTACATCATACAATTTAGATCCTGCACTACAACCTGCAGGAGATTGAACAGACAAGCGATAAGTAGTACTTTCCATTGGACTATCATACAATTTTGAAGTGGATTCCGGCAATCGTTCATAATTAGCAGAACCATGCGTTTTCGCCTCCCACACAAAATTATAATCAGATGGCAAATCAGTTGAAAGCTCTACCTCATCACCTTCACAAACGTTATTTGTTTGGCTTATAATTTCCCAATTAGGAATCTCTTCAACCTTCAGCAAGACTTCAGCCTCAGCTGTAGGACAATTTTTGGAAGAAGCTATCACTTTATAGTAAGATGAAACATTCGGATTCACAACTATCTTAGCCTCGGTAAACTTCGTTTGATGATAATTTGCAGCATTAGCATTCTTAACCATCCAAACGATAGACGTTGGGGTACGAGAGAAAGCAGCCTCAATAGTTTTTTCATCCTTAGAACAAATAGCGATTTCAGATGGAAGAGAAATCTCCATCTTTGGTTCTACAGTCAATGCAACAGCATCTGATACAACTGCAGGACAAGCTTGATTCCCGGTAGAACGAACTTGATACATAATATCATTTGTCGCCACCACTTCATTAGTTGCACTTAGATTATTTGCAAATACTGTAAATTCGCTATTGCCCTCCTCCTTACTCAACCACTCCAAGCCTAAAACATTAGAGTAAGTTACTTGCAGAGTAACATTTTCATCTTCACAAACCTCATTATCAGAAAGTCTCAAGTGAACTGAAGGCTGCTTTTCTACTGTTACTGAAACACTCTTACGAGCTTTAGCACACTTATTACCGGAGATTGTCAACTCATAAGTTGCATTCGCACTTGGTGTGTCAATCAATTTAGCAGCAGATGAAACAACAACTCCATTCTTGGTCCAGCTATAAGGAGCCTGAGCCAAATCACCTTGGATATTAATTGGCTCAAGAGAGACAGAAGTACCTTCACAAATTACCAAATCTTTCTCGTTCAAATCAAATGAGATTGGATCTTCTACGGTAATCGTAACAGAACCTGAAGAACTTATACATTCATTGGCTACAGCTGTAAAGTGATAAGTTGTGGTCTCATTAGGAGTTGCAGTATAAGTCTCATCCGTAGAAACCTCAGTACCACCTTGTTTCCAACTAAAAGATGTTGGGTCACCTTGAATAGTAGGAATCAACTTAACACTTGAACCTTGACAGATAACCATATCTGCAGGCATTTGAACTGCAAATGGTGTAGAAGAATCTTCAATCCATGTATAAACAATAACAACTGGTTCAGCACTATTACCACAAACATCTTTTGCAGTAGCTGTCCAAGTTTGAGTTTTCTTATAACCAGCTCCTTGAACACCGGTTGTAGTCACCTGAACTTGAACATTGTTGTCGCAATTGTCCGTCACCGTAAAGGTTGGTGCTACGATTGTTGGATTGCAGCCTTTATCACCACTCACAGCAGTGGTTGTAATGATTGGTTTTTCTGCATCCTTACCAGAAACTGTAACACTAGTGGAAACACTATTTTTGCAGAAATCGGAGATTAAATACGTACGTTTAACACTCCATCCGCAATCTGTCTCGTTCTTTTCTTCAGAATAAGTCACATTAACATCACCACATACGTCAGAATAAATTCCTTTTATGTAATCAACATCTTTCAATCCGCTTAAATCTGCATTAGCAAAACAAGTATTTTGACCCGAGATATCTTCCGGCCTTGTACCTGTCAACTCAGGTGCTGTCTTATCGCTACCGCTGACACTCATTGTCTTGGTAGTCGCGTTGCTGCACTTGTCCTTGATTGTGTAAGTACGAGTGACTGTCCAACCACAATCATCACCTGTCGTTGCATCGGCGTGAGTAACGTCAAATGTACCACAATCCTTGTAAAGTGCCTTAACGTCATCATCGCTCATCAAGCCTGTAATATCTGCGTTGGCTACGCAATTATCCTGATCTATGATATCTTTTGGCCATGTTCCTACCAATGCAGGTGCTGTCTTATCGCTTCCGCTCACACTCATTGTCTTGGTGGTTGCGTTGTTGCACTTGTCTTTGATGGTGTAAGTACGAGTAACTGTCCATCCACAATCATCACCGGTAGTTGCATCTACATGACTAACTTCAAAGGTACCACAATCCTTGTAAAGTGCCTTAACGTCTTCGTCGCTCATCAAGCCTGTAATATCTGCGTTGGCTACGCAATTATCTTGATCTACGATATCTTTTGGCCATGTTCCTACCAATGCAGGTGCTGTCTTATCGCTTCCGCTCACACTCATTGTCTTGGTGGTTGCGTTGTTGCACTTGTCTTTGATGGTGTAAGTACGAGTAACTGTCCATCCACAATCATCACCGGTAGTTGCATCTACATGACTAACTTCAAAGGTACCACAATCCTTGTAAAGTGCCTTAACGTC
>SUWZ01000043.1 GCA_015061185.1 Bacteroidales bacterium | reverse complement strand
GTTCATTTAGTGTTGTGTATCTTAGTCTGGCGCCATTGAATCTGATGTAGATAATGTCTCCGAAATTTAAAATAAGTAGAATAGTGTTGGTGAAGAAAAATAGTATATCGCTTATCTTTAAGTAAATTTTGTTGCTTGTAAAGTCGAAGGGTAGAAATCTCAGAATAATCCATACGAGATTAAAGTAGATTAATGGTAGAATATCGAAGCTGATTCCGTGTCCCATTAAGGCAATTAAGTTTTGGGTTGGAATTTCTCCGATAATCTCTTTGTTGCTCAAGTAAAACAAAATTCTGCTTAGCCATAAAATAATTAACGGGAGGGATAATTGATAAATGGATGCCCAATATATGTTTGTTTTTATTTTCATGTCTTACCAGTTTTTTAGGCTTGCAAAGGTAGATATTATTGAGCAAACACAAGTGATTTAGGTAATCAAATTTTGCAAAAAAAAAGAGGCGCAATCTCTTGCACCTCCTTTTAATCTTTAATTTTGCAATTATTCTTTAACTGCGAATAAAGTTTCTGTAGCTCCGTTTGCTGCTAAAGTGCTGTTTTTAGTTCCGCTAGTGATTGTGCAAACTGTTTTGTCTGCTCTGTTAGCACCCAAAAGAACGAAGATAACTTGGTCTGCAGCAGCATCAGCAACAGCTTTCTTTGCTCCGATGATGTTTCCTTCTTCACCTACCATAGCGTAAGAGTTTCCTGCATCGCTCAAAGTGATTTCGTGCTTTCTGTCTCCTGTAGCTTTGCAAGTAATTTCGAAAGTTACGCTATTTTCGCTAACGTTAACGTCTGTTACTTTGAATTTACCAGAGTAGTTTTCTCCATCAGCATTAACAACACCACTAGAGAAATCGAAAGTTTGACCAATGTTCTTTTCTGTAAGATTCAACTCAGGCAATTGTTGCTCATTAACGTTAGTTTCTGATTTTTCGTCAGTAGTTTCACAAGAAGTGAAAGAAAGGGCAGTAGCCAACGCAGCAAACATAACTGCAACATTAAATAACTTTTTCATTTTTTTTTACTTATTATTAGTTAAACATAAAATTATAATCGTCTTTACTTTCGTATCAACAATGCAAATATAATAAAATTTGTATATCTCCAATATTTTTCGCCGAAAAAAAACGGTATTTGTCGAAAAAAAGACTTTTTCTATCTACCAATGCCTATTTCCCATCTATCAAACGCTTTTTTTATACCATGAAGTTGCTAAAATTGGAGAAAAATTGGGCGAAGTATAGTTTTTTTATCTCTTTGTTGGAGGATAAAATTACTCTTCGCTATCATCCTCTTTCATATTGTGGAAGACATTCTGAATGTCGTCGTCCTCTTCCATTTTGTCAAGAAGTTTAATGAAAGTCTCCTTTTGCTCTTCAGAAATCTCTTTTGTATCGTTAGGAGCATAAATAAATTCCACATCTTTGATTTCGATGTTTTTTTCTTCTAAGTATGCTTGAATCTTTGAGTTGGATTCAAACGCACCGTAGATAATGATTTCGTTGCTTTCTTCATCAAAGAAAACCTCATCTACATCAAAGTCTATTAGATCTAATTCCAACTCTTCAATATCAAGACCTTCTGTAGCTGCAATTTTGAAAATACATTTATGCTCGAAGATGAAAGATAAACTACCGGATGTACCCAAACTACCTCCATGTTTATTGAAATAAGAGCGAACATTAGATACGGTACGTGTGTTATTGTCTGTTGCAGCAACAACCAATACGGCAATACCACCGGGGCCATATCCTTCATAGATAATCTCTTTGTAGTCTGCTGTGTCTTTGTCTAAAGCCTTTTTGATAGCTCTTTCTACACTATCTTTAGGCATACTTTCCGCTTTTGCTTTTTGAAGCAACATACGAAGTCTTGAATTCGATGAAGGGTCTGCTCCATTGGCTTTAACGCAGATTGTAATTTCTTTAGAAATGCGGGTAAATGCCTTAGATAATCTGGCATTTCGTGCAAAAATTCTTGCTTTTCTATATTCAAAAGCTCTTCCCATGATTATTTTTTTTATAAATTTCCTTTTTGCAAAGATAATATATAAAAATGAGATATAGAAGTCGTTTGGGATTTTTTCGTAATTATTGGTCTTCCTCACTCTTTATTTTTTTCGTTAACGTGGACTGTTATCAAAAATTAAAAGATTAAAAAACGTCTCCAAGATGTTGCTCAGAAGAGTGAATATCCAAATAAATTTTTTATGGCTTCTTATGCTTTAAATTTTTAATATGAACATAAGGAACTCATGTAGACAAAGTAAAAGGGGAGAACGAATCATAAAAGACGCTCTCCCCTTAAATGTATGGTTAATTAAGTACCAATAAGATTACTCTGCAACAACTTCAAAGTTGATTTCAGCAGAAACTTCTTTATGAAGTTTAACAATAGCTTTATAAGTACCCAACTCTTTTACGTTATCGTTGATGTAGATAACTTTTCTATCAATTTCAAAACCTTTTTTAGCCAATGCTTCAGCCAATTGGATATTGTTAACAGAACCAAAGATAGTACCGGTTGCACTGGTTTTAGCTCCGATAGTCAATGAGATACCATTGATTTTTGCAGCCAACTCTTCTGCGTCTGCCTTGATCTTAGCCAATTTATGAGCGCGTTGTTTCAAGTTTTCTGCCAATACTTTTTTTGCTGAAGGAGTTGCTAAAATTGCTTTTCCTTGTGGGATAAGATAGTTACGTCCGTAACCATTTTTTACAGATACTACATCATCCTTATATCCCAAATTTTGAACATCTTCTAATAATATGATTTCCATTATTTAGCCCTCCTTATTTTATTTCATCAAATCGGTTACAAATGGAAGCAATGCCAAGTGGCGTGCTCTTTTAACTGCTTGAGCGACTTTTCTTTGGTATTTCAAAGAAGTACCGGTAAGTCTGCGAGGTAAAATCTTACCTTGCTCGTTTAAGAATTTCTTCAAAAACTCAGGATCTTTGTAGTCGATATATTTGATACCGCTCTTTTTGAAACGGCAATATTTTTTTCTCTTAACTTCTACTGATGGAGGAGTTAAATATCTGATTTCTGATGAATTTTGTGCTGCCATTTTTTAAGCCTCCTTATTTTTTAAGTTTCTTCTCTTGATTGCATACTCTGCGGCATATTTATCCAACTTAGTAGTTAAAAAGCGGATAACTTTTTCGTCGCGACGGAATTGAGTTTCCAACGTGTTGATTGTTGTTGGCTCTGCTTCAAACTCCAACAAGCAGTAAAAGCCTGTTGACTTTCCTTCGATTGGGTACGCCAACTTGCGAAGCCCCCAATTCTCCTCGTTTGCGATCTTTGCACCGCAATTTGCAAGGATTCCTTTGAATTTTTCAACCGTTTCCTTCATCTGATTGTCAGACAAAACGGGAGTCAAGATGAAAACGGTTTCGTACTGATTTAACATAATTATTTTAATTTTAAGTTTTTAATAATTCCCAATTTTGGGTCTGCAAAGATAAGGCTAATTTCTGAATTTACAAATAGTTTTTTGATTTTATCTAAAAATATAGCTGAATCCAAAGGATAGTTGCTCTTGAATTTGGATTTTTGCATCTTCATCTTTGGGGGTATTATCAAAACGCATGATTAATGATAGCCGTGTACTTAAGTATCTGTTAATTATAAATTTACCAACAATTTCCCAGTCCAACTCAATATTTTTGCAATTGTAGGTGCTGAAAAATTCAAAGTCTGAATTAACGACAATCTGACTGGTAAATTTCCAATTTAAACTGGCTTGAAGCATGTAGCCGGGATAGTGTGCACAACTTTTGGTGCTGTCAATTCCTACCGATAGGGGATCAATTCTTTTATCGGGTAAGAAAATAACCTTGTAGGCTACGGGTGCAATTCGTATGTTGGTTTTATTAGAGTGTCTGTAGTCGATACCCAAACTGAAGAATAGGCGGGTTGGTGATAAAAATGCTGTAACTACTTCATTGGAATTTGTTCCTTTATAACCGGTAAACATAGAGGTGTTAAAATCAAATCCGGCACTGTAATACCACTTACTGCCACTTTTGATCTGGTATCCGAATAGGGAGGATATTTTAAATACGTCATTGTTTACGCGAAATGCGCGAATGGAGTCTTCTGTTGTGTTGTAGATTCCGATTTTTAAATCAAAATCATTATCCCACAATATTCTTCTTTTTTTGTAACTTATGTTGTAGTCAAATATTGTCAAGAATGTGGCATTGGCACTTCCTCCTTTATACCAGTTCTTTGTAACATAGTATTGGGATAATTGTATGGCTAAATTTCCTTTGAATGTCCAAGGTGAATACTCCTTCTTTTTCATCATCTGAGATAGTTTGCCAAAAGTGGGTTTTGTCTTTTCGGATTCTATTCCGGTAATATATAACGAGACATCATCCACGTCAATGTCGGCAATTACCTCTTCTTCGTAGGGCTTAAGTCCATAATACTCAATTATCTCCGGTCGCTCTATCGAAAGTTTGTAAACACTTTTTCGTTTGATTTTATCTAAGAATGTTAGTTGGTCGTACTTCTCTTCAAATCTATTTTTTTTTCTCTTTGTTTGAGGTGTGTATGTGAGTTTATTTAGTGTAAAATAGGGAAGAAAATCTTTTGTCCTGATTGAGTCAAACACAATGTATAAGCGTGCTTTGTCGATATAAGATAAAGTGTCGATTGGAGCCTCGCTATTAGGTGCTTCCTGTGCTGTCACATTCATTATGCAGAGTGTGAATGTATAGAGTAATGACCATATTAGCGATTTAACTTTCATCTTTTTACATACATAAATTACTATCTTCATCTTTGAATCTATTTTGCTTAATTTGTTTAATTACGATTTTTACATCGTCTCTTAGCTGATAGACTCAAGCTTAAATTGTTCTCTTAATACCTTTCAACCTTATTGATAGAAATTGCCTCAAGTATTGTTTTATTTGTTGCAAAGATAGTTTATTTTTCTCAATCTTTTTCTCGGAATCGTTTAATTATGTTGTATGCTACATAAATTCCCATTTCACCGGCTTTACTCAAATCTGCTACTCCGGAATCGTTTTCTCCAATGCGGATTTTGCAAAGTCCTCGGTTGAAATAGGCTTCTGCAAAATCTTTATTGAGTTCTATTGCTTTATTGTAGTTGGCAATTGCATTGCGATAATCATTGGATGAGGCCAATGTGTTCCCTCGATTAAACCATGAGTAAGGGAAATTTGGATTTCTCTGGGTCGATTGCTCGTACTCCTTTACGATTAAGTCGAATTCTAATTGTTCGTTAGACATTAGTAGGTCTTCCACTTCTGTGTTTTTTTCGTTAAATTCGTGGTTGTATTCCCAGCGTTTTTTTCTTAAAGTTGCTAAACAATAGTAGTAGAGCCATGTTTGTTTGTTTTCTTCGTGATGAATGGCTTTTAAACAATCTTCAATCGCACTGTCGTAGTCGGATATGGCATCAAAATGAAGGGCTCTACTAAAATAGAGTGAACTTTTTTCTTGTTGTTCTATTTCTCGTGTTAATTTTTCGATGGATTGGAAATGAGAATCAAAGTTTATTTTGTTGGCTTTGTTCGTTTTTCCTACAAGAAAAATTGGTTGGTCAATTATTTGTTGTTGACACCATAAATCAATGTCATGATAGTAGTGTGTTGGTTTATTAATTTCCGTTTTTTGTGGTGGATAAAATGATAATTGAATGTCTGATTCTAACTCGATGTGAAAGTTTATATTTTGAACTCGTCCTCTGGATTCGCCTTTGTAGGAGAGTCTTCGTTTTTGTTCTTCTCTGCTTGCTACAGCCAATTTATTATGTTTATGAAGGTCTGATTCAGTTGATTCTCGTGTAGAACTCTCCTTCGTTTTTTTTGCTA
This sequence comes from Bacteroidales bacterium, assembly GCA_015061185.1. Taxonomy (GTDB): domain Bacteria; phylum Bacteroidota; class Bacteroidia; order Bacteroidales; family Paludibacteraceae; genus UBA1181. The sequence goes on along the minus strand of SUWZ01000043.1, from coordinate 20,104 downwards.
TCTCTTCTTTTGTCAATACTTTTTGTTCAATCAGCATAGCTGTATTGTAATCTTTTTCGGCACCTTTTTTATCAAATGACTTTTGTTTAGCTTCTGCGCGAAGATAGTAAGCTGGGAAAAAGTGGGGATGTTTCTTTAGGATGATATTTAGGTCTGAAATAGCTCCATCTGTATCTCCGATTTTATTTTTTAGAATAGCTCGATTGTAGAGAGCAAAATCATTGTCGGGTTCAAATTCTATCACTCGTTCAAAGTCTTCAATTGCTCTATTGTCATCGCCAATCTGTGCTCTGAGAATGCCACGGTTGTAGTAAGCTATTACGTTGTTGGGTTCAAGATGTATGACGTGATTGTAGTCTTCCATTGCTCCTCGTATATTATGCAATTGGTATCGAATCAAACCTCTATTGATGTAAAAGTTGGCTTTGTATGGGTCAATTCGGATTGCTTCGTCTATCAATATATTGGCTTCTTGATAGTTTTCTTTTTCGTATAGTAGTGAGGCTTTTGCTCCTATACCATCTGCATAGAATTTATCTAAATCAATGCATTTATTGAAATCTTCCAATGAATGTAGTGTATCTTCATTGGCAAAATAGGCATATCCTCTTCCTAAATAAGCCTCTTTATAACGGGGGTATTTTTCTATGGTTTGAGAATAATAGAGAATGGCATTCTTGTAATCTTTGTTTTGAATTGCTGCTTGCGCTTTGCAGATTAATAATGCTTTGTTATCGGGGGCAAATTCCAACCCTTTGTCGAAATCTGAAATGGCTTCGTTGTAACGTCCTAAATTGATTCGGGCGATTCCTCTACATCGGTAGGCTTCTGTTAAAAAAGGGTTTCTACTTAGAGCTTCGCTACAATCTTCTTCGGAACCTAAATAGTCTTCTAAGCTTATTTTGGCGATAGCTCTGTAGAAATAGGGTTCTGCCATGTGGGGTTTAATGCGTATGACTTGGTTGAAATATTGCATCGCTAACACGTAATCTTCGAAGTAAAGGGCGTTCCGACCAATAGCAAGAACTCGATTGGTATTGATTTGTGCTTGCGTGTTGACGGAAACGAAAGTAAGTAGGAGTAGAATGGATAATACTTTAATTTTCATTGTATTAACTTGAATGTGGTGATAACCGGATTATGGTCTGATGACTCAAATTCTAAATCAATGCAGTTGACCGATTCTATTTGAATATTGGGGGATGCGATGAAAAAATCGAGACAGTTTACTTTGGTTACTCCTTTTTGATAAGTGCATGCTGTCGAACGATTGGTAGGAACTTCGGGGTCAAAGATGATTTTCCAATCTTTACCAAAAGTGCCGAAAGGAATTACTATGGCATTATCTATGTCATAGGTAGAGTCAAAACTTTCTTTGGAGAAGGAGGTTGGGGAGAGGTTAAAATCTCCTCCTAATAGAACGTAATTCCCTTTGTTATATTCTTTTTCCATGTATTCTCTCAGAAATTTCAACTCTGCTTTGGGAAGATGTCCTGTGCCATCAAATGCAGAATTATGAGTATTGATTAAAATTAGTTTTTTATCGTTGGTCGTTTTTATTTCGGAAGTTATAAAGCATCGGTCTAACATAAATATTTTTAGCGGCCATGAAAAATTAAAAGGGAAGGCATGTCTTTCGCTTTTTATCGGTGGTATTTTTGAGAATGTTGCAATTCCTGCTTTAACTTTTCCCATGGGCTGTGCAATGGGCATAGGTACGAATAGTACATTGTAGTTGGTAGCGTAGGCTGTGTGATACTCGGGCAAATTTTGCTTTAAATATTCCAACTCGTTGATATGATAACTTCGTCGTGAATCGATATCCAATTCTTGTAGAAAAATAAAATCGGCATCCTTGTGTGTTTGTAGGGTAGAGCAAATGTCGGCTAAGTTTTTCTCTACCTGTTTTTGAAGAGGCCTTACCATTTTTCCTCCATCGTAAAAAAAGTCCATCTCTTTATTCAGACCTGCATACCCGATATTCCAAGATAGAATTTTCAATGTTTTTGAGACCTCCAAGCGAGTAGCTTTAGAGGATAAGGAGATTGTTTCTACCTTCCCCGGTTTATAGTCCATCAAGGTAAAAGTTAGTAAAAATAGAGTCAAAAGGATTCCTATTCCCAAGAGTAGAGTTCCCATTGTAGTACAGACTTTTTTTATTAGAGAACGGCTCATCATTTTATTTATTATAAAGAACTAAATTTTATCTTTTTGAAAATAATTTATCCAAAAAGATTTTTAAAAGCCTCTTCCACCTTTTTTGCAAAAATAATTTCAATTCCGAATTTTGATGGGTCTATATGTTTAAATTCGGGTATTATAATTTTTTTAAATCCCAATTTTTCGGCTTCTGAAATTCGTTGTTCGATTCTATTTACCGGACGAATTTCTCCGGAAAGACCAATTTCTCCCGTTAAACAACATTTGTTATCTATTGCAATATCCATATTTGAAGACAATATGGCGCAAATGATTGAAAGGTCCAGTGCGGGGTCGTTGATACGAAGTCCTCCTGCAATGTTGAGGTACACATCTTTTTGAGCCAATTTAAATCCGATGCGTTTTTCCAATACAGCTAATAACATGTTTAGTCGTCTGATGTCGAAGCCTGTTGCAGAGCGTTGTGGAGTTCCATAGGCGGCTGTACTGACCAACGATTGCACCTCAATTAAGAATGGCCTTACACCTTCTATTGCCACTCCAATTGCAGTTCCACTTAGTCCGTCATGGTTGTCGCTTAAAAGGAGTTCTGATGGATTGCATACCTCCCGAAGTCCATTTTGGCGCATTTCATAAATCCCCAATTCAGCAGTGCTTCCGAAGCGGTTTTTAATGGAGCGTAAAATTCTATACATGTAATGTTGGTCGCCTTCAAATTGAAGAACGGTATCGACAATGTGTTCAAGAACTTTGGGTCCGGCTATGTGTCCGTCTTTGTTTATATGTCCGATTAGTATAACCGGAACTCCGCTCTCTTTCGCATATTTTAAGATAGCGGCAGAGCACTCCCTCACTTGTGTTACACTACCGGGTGAGGATTCAGCCATTTCTGTGCTTATAGTTTGTATGGAATCTATGACAACCAAATCCGGTTTTATATTTTGTATATGCACAAATATCTGTTCAAGTGAGGTCTCGCTAACGATAAAGCAATTTGGATTACTTGAATTAGATAACCTGTCTGCTCTTAATTTAAGTTGACGGGTACTCTCTTCTCCTGATATGTAGAGTGTGCGTTTGTTTCGAATGTTTAGAACAATTTGTAAGATTAGAGTCGATTTGCCGATTCCGGGTTCTCCTCCAATCAGAGTCAGGGAGCCGGGAACAATACCACCTCCTAAAACCCGATTAAACTCTCCATCTCCGGTGTCATTTCTTACCTCATCAGAAATTTCAACTTCGTCGATACAAATGGGTTTGTTTTTTTTTGCTTCGTCATGTACGAGAAATCCGTTTTTGGTTGAATTCTCTTTACGAACGATTTCTTCAACATACGTGTTCCATTCGCCGCAAGCAGGGCATTTTCCTACCCATTTTGCTGCTTCAGCTCCACAATTTTGACAGACATATACAGATTTGTTTTTAGCCATTTTATTCCGGTGTTCAATGTTATTTGTCGGTAATTTCAATGAGTTAGGATTATTGTAGTCTGATGTTTATATGGCACCTTGCAGAATAGATAAACTCATATCTCCATCAAAATAATCTTGTCTCACGTTGTAGAAATTACCTTTAAAGAGATTATTTATAGGTGATTGTAGCTTTGTCATTATTGACATCAATCTTTACCGTTTTTCCAAAATAAAGGGCAAGATTCTCTGTGTCATGACCGATATTGATACCATAAACCACAGGTATTCCCAAACTTTCTAATTTATCTTTCATAATTTCGTTGATAGGGAGGTCAGACCCTTGAGTCATATTGGTAAAACTTCCAATAATAACACCTTTAAGACAATCTAATTTTCCACTTAATTTAAGATTAGTCATCATCCTATCAATGTGGTAATTACTTTCGTTTGTATCCTCAATAAAAAGGATAGCATTTTGGGTGTTAAGGTCAAAAATTGTTCCTCCTAAACTATAAATAATTGATAGATTTCCGCCTACTAACCGACCTTCGCCACTACCAACTATGCAGTTGGAATTGGTGGAAATCGAGTAGAATGACAATTCTCCAAACAATGCTTTTCTGAGCGATTCCACGCTGTTGGCATGTGTTAATTTGTAAGCCATCGGTCCGTGAATGGTTTCAATGCCCATGTTGTTGACAGCAGCGTGAATGGCAGTGACATCACTATATCCCACAATCCATTTAGGATTTTTTGTGAATTTATCAAAATCAATGTAGGGAAGAACTTGAGCTGCGCCATATCCTCCTCTTGCTGAAATTAAAGCTTTGATATTCGGATTGTCTAATAATTTTTGTAGAGCATTAATCCTATCGTGTAGTTCACCGGCATATCGTCCGTTCTGAAGGTATAGGTTATCTGCCGTAATTACATTCAATCCCCAACTTTCCAACTTTTCTATTCCATTTTTGACCTCACTTTTGCTCACTGCGTTGGATGCTGCAAATATGGCAACTGTATCCCCTTTTTGTAGGTAGGGAGGACAAATATCTTTTGTAATTTCCTCTTGTTCTGTGATGAAGAATTTTCCATCATAGTAGTATTCGTTGGTATAATATTCGTTGGTGATATACTCATTGGTAATATACTCTTTGTTACATGAAATCAATGAAAATAGAGCTATAAAACCTATTAGATGAATAAATTTTAATGTTTTCATATTTGCAAATTTTAAACAGTGAACTTATAGAACTCACCTTAAGTCGAATAGGGTAAATTTCTCTCTGCGTTGTTATTTTGACTGCAATTATCGGAAAAAATATTGAAATAGGCAAGAGATTGGAGCTGAACTTGGGTATCTTCTATAGGCTATTTCTAAAACAGAGTCAAATTTATCTTATAGACATACCTAAATACAAAATCATAATTTATAGAAGTTGCCTAAACAAAAAAAAGATTCAATCCATGTTGATAAGAAAATAAAAGCATTATCTTTGTGTAAGGCAATAATTGGTGTTGACATACTTTGACAACTTCTATAAGTTTTGTTCTTAGATAAAAATTTTATCGTCTTGACCAAATTTATGGAAATAACTTTGATTAGTGCTCTCACCGTTTCACCCAAACTTTAAATAAATCTATTATGGCAAAAGAAAAAAGTAAGAAAAAAGATAAGATGAAGGGAAAAGCGAAAGGCAAAACTTCGTCCATAGGAACATTGACAAAAAAAGAGTTGGTGAAGCGTGTTGTGCATTTTTTTCAGATTAATCCAACTCAATTATTTAATTATAAGCAAGTTGCTTTTGAGGTGGGAGCCAAATCGACTTCTGAAAAACAATTGTTGATGCAGTTGTTAGATGATTTGGTTTTACAAGAATTTTTGGTAGAGCCTACCCGTGGGAAGTATCGTTTGGATACTCGTTCCGGGTCTATTGTAGGAACCTTGGAACGAAGAGCAGGAGGTAAGGTCTATTTGGTTCCTGAAGATGGGGGTGATGAAGTCTTCATAATGGATAAATACATGAATAAGGCAATTGTCGGAGATGTTGTTAGAGTTCGCTTATTTGCGCATCGAAAGGATAAACAGCAAGAGGGACAAGTGCTTGAAGTTATACAGAGAGGACACGACACATTTGTTGGAAAGATTGATTCTGTTCAAAATTATGCCTTCTTGATTGTTGATAATAGACTATTGAATAGTGATATTTTTATTCCAAGTGACAAGTTGAATGGTGCCAAAAATGGAGATAAAGCTATAGTTAAGATTATTGAATGGTCGGAGCGCGACCGGAATCCGGTGGGAGAGGTAATCGACGTTTTGGGAGCAACCGGAGATAATGACGCCGAGATGCATGCCATTTTGGTTGAATTTGGATTGCCCTATTCTTATCCGAACCATATAGAGTCTTTGGCTAATGATATTCCTGATAATATTCCGGAAGAGGAAATAAGCAAGCGCATTGATTGCAGAGATATTCCTACATTCACCATAGATCCGGCTGATGCTAAGGATTTTGATGATGCTCTCTCTATTCGTAAAATTGGAGATGATTTGTGGGAAGTTGGTGTTCATATTGCGGATGTAACCTATTATGTCAAACAAGGAGATACAATTGATGAAGAGGCGTTTAAAAGAGCTACTTCTGTCTATTTGGTTGATAGAACAATACCGATGTTGCCAGAGCGATTGTCTAACCAATTATGCTCGTTACGCCCTCACGAAGACAAATGTTGTTTTTCTGTTCTCTTTAAAATGGATTCTGCTGCCAACGTAAAGGAGTATCAAATCGTGCATACTCTTATCAATTCCGACCGGCGTTTTACTTACGAAGAGGCACAAACTGTGATAGAGACCGGAGAAGGAGATATGAAGAAGGAGATATTGATGTTGGATGAATTAGCAAAAAAACTCCGAGAAAAACGATTTGTAAATGGTGCAATTGCATTTGAACGTACCGAAGTTCGATTTGAAATAGATGATAAAGGAAAGCCTTTAGGAGTCTATTTCAAGGAGTCTAAAGATGCAAATAAGTTGATTGAAGAGTTTATGTTGTTGGCGAATAGAACGGTTGCCGAGCATATCGGAAAAGTTAAATTAAAGAAGGAAAAGGCAAAAACGTTTGTATATCGTGTTCATGATCTGCCTGATCCGGAGAAACTATCTAATTTATCGCAATTTATTTCTCGATTTGGATATAAATTGAAGACGACCGGCAAGCAGACAGAAGTCTCATCTTCAATCAATAGGTTATTGGATCAAGTTCAAGGTAAACGCGAGCAAAATTTAATAGAGACTATTGCAATCCGTTCAATGTCGAAAGCGATCTATTCGACAGAAAATTTAGGTCACTATGGATTGGCATTTGATTTTTATACCCATTTTACCTCTCCAATCCGAAGATATCCGGATATGATGGTACACCGTTTGTTGGATGAATATGCGTTAGGAGCAAAGAGTGTGGATGCCGTAGCATACGAAGACTTATGCAAGCATTGTTCGGATAGAGAACAATTGGCTGCCAATGCGGAAAGAGCTTCAATAAAGTATAAGCAGGTTGAATTTATGAGTGATAAAGTGGGGCAAGTGTATGATGGTGTAATTTCCGGCATTCAAGAGTGGGGGATATATGTTGAGTTGGCTGAAAATAAGTGTGAGGGAATGATTCCGATGAGAGATTTGGATGATGATTATTATACTTTTGATGAGAAGAATTACTGCTTGGTGGGTAGAAGAACGCATAATGTCTATCGATTAGGTGATGAAGTGGTTGTGCGAGTGAAGAAAACCAATTTAGAAAAGAAACAGATGGATTTTGAGTTAATAGAGAAAAAATAAAAAAACATCATATTTATATTTTTGTTTTATAGATGGTGTATAAGTAATGGAAGAAAAATTAGATATTATGAAAAAAATTTGGACTATTTTTCCCCTAATGCTCTTGATTAGTTGTGGTAATGTTGATAATGATTGGAAAGAAATGGGGTTGTATGGTAAAGTGAAAAGCGTTTCCGAACAGCAGTTTAAAGCCTTTGAAACAGGAGGGAAAATATTGAGTGGAGAAGGATTTCGTGATACAGATTATGACAAGAAAATAGAGTTTAATAAAGATGGTTGGTATTCCAAAATTTCGCAATTTACGATATTTGGAGAGTTGTTAGACTATACGGTATTTAAGTATGATAAAGAAAACCTAATGGTAGAGCGAAAGACCTTTAATGATATGGATTCTGTAGTTGTTATAACGAAAGTGGAGTACGATGAAAAAGGGCGTCCTATCAATACACTTCATCAAGACGGGGAGGGTTATCTCACCAGTCGAGAAGTGATAGAATACAATGATGAAAATTTGATTGAAACGCAGTCTGTTTATAATAAAGACAATGTTCTGATTCGCAAAAAACAGCAATATTTAGACCGTCGAGGGTTGCCCAAAGAAACCAAAATTTTTAACGAAAAAAATGAGGTAGTAAATCATCGCAAAGAGACTTTTGGCGATAATCGTTTATTGGATCAGTTTACTGTTTTGTCTTCTAATGGAGATGAAGTTATGTTGGTTAAATTGTCTTACGATCCGGCTGGGAATGTGGTATCACAAGAAGCGTTGGATATGGCAGCGATGGAACCCTATTTACCTGTGACATATCAATATGAATTTGATGAAAAAGGAAATTGGATAAGACGTATTCAATTTTTAGGCGATGAGCCTTTATATGTGGTGCAAAGAGAGATAGAATACTTTTAGAAGAATTTATAGAATTAATCGTAGATACTATTAAATTAGGTGCGTCAGAGTCTTTTCGATTCTGACGCACCATTTTTTTTGAGAGGGATAAATTGTTATTGTAATAAAATTTTGTGGGTCTCATCATTAATTGTGACTAAAACAAAAGGTTTATTGACAATTTCAAATCTCTCGCAATTGGAAGATGCTTTGCGAGATGCTATAGTTTGCCCTTCCGGAGTTAGAATAGTAATAAGACTACCTTCTTGACAGAGTACAATTAAATGATTGTTTTCTGTATATACATGGCTAAGTGTATGATTTTGATTATTAAGTTTATGAAGTTTAGGGTCATAAACAACGTTTATTACATCATCCAGACAAAGGCCAACAGCGCACCATGCCTCTTTTACAGACTTGAATTCTATGGAATTTTTACCATATAAGTCTGCGGCGGCTTGCAGTGACCCCCATACTGCATCTTTGTAACTTGATGTGTAATGGATGTAATAGCTTAAATTACGGTAGGCAATTTCTTCTGCTTTTTCTATGCCGATTCCTTCTACATTGTAGTGATAGCCCCCCTCATTTACTCCGCTACCACCATTGAAAAGGAGATAAAACCAGGCGTTTTGAACTCCACTATTAGTATGGACTCCGGCATTATCCTCCCATTCATGGGTATTATACCAATATTCTCCCATATAGTATTTGGGTTGTTTGCTGAAAGTATCGGTTTCTATTCCCATGTTACGCATAAATGGTGTGTTTATACTTATCTCATCACCTATAAATTGAGGGTTCCCATAGCCTGTATAAATTTCAATGGCAGTGGCAAATATGTCGGAGAAAGATTCATTTAGAGCCCCGGATTCTCCATAATAATCGAGTCCGCCATTTCCGTTATGACTGGTGACACCATGAGTAAATTCATGAGCAACTACATCTAATGTTGTAAAAGGAGAATATAGGGGGAGTGAGTCGGGGGTTGATTCATCGCTTCCTTTTCCAAAGTGGAAGTAACTTGTGGTTTTGATGTAGTCGAAGTCTTCTGAATAGTATGCATTATCAGTTAAATCAGCACCATAGAGACAGATAGTCTCCCCGTTTTTATTATCAAATCCATACCTGCCAAAACGTTCGAGGAAGTAATCGTATGTTTGTTGAATACCCCAATATATATCGTATATAGGATTCTCTTTTACAACCGGTTTAATTTTGTAATATTCGTTGTAATCCATCTCAATCGTAACAACATCATTGCTATTTTCCGGGAACTTCAGAGGTGGTAAATAACGTTCTGATGAATGCCAATATACACCAATTTTTTCAAATGAGGATGTAGAATCATTCCATTCATTTATATCCTCTTGGGAATAAAGGGTAAGAGTCAGTCCTTCATTAATATAAATTGTATCATCTTTAAATGTATAAGTGAAATTTTCTCCGGTGAGAGTATCGCTTTTAAATATAATGGATTTGTTATGATCGGATAAGGTGAAATAGGTAGAGTCACCTAATTGATAATACGTTCCAGTCAACGTATTGATTCTTAATTCATATAAATAGGGTTCTAATCCAAACACTTTTGAATAGGATGTCATTAACTCATTTTCAATATCGAATCTATAGTTATAGCAGATAATATTTCGTTTTCTATCCATAAGAGAATATTGAGAGGAGTGAGCCAATGCGTCAAAATATTGGTTGGTGCAATCCACCAATTGTTCTCCATAGTACATGGTTTGAACCCATGCTGTTGTGTCGCTGAGAGTTCCTATTTTATTGAAAATCTTAGTATTGCGAATTTTTAGTGTATCACCCGTAATAGCATCAATATATACTTTTCTATCTCTTTTAGTATCAATATGTTCGATTACCGGTCTTAGCTCTTTTTCATTGTTTCTAATAACTGGTAATGCTAATCTTTTTTTATCAGAATGTAACATTTTGGCTTGATAAAAATCACTTTTATTACTCTTCGTAAATAAAGATGAAAGGTTTCCATTTATCGACAAGACTTTTCCCGCATAAGAGTGTACAATAATAGATTCTTCTAAGATGTTGTATTCTTGATTGAATAACGTAACAAACGTAGTGTGAGTCATTCCGAGGTGGTCCACCCTTTCATTGTATTTTTTCAGGTGGAAAGCATTCCCTTTTTCAATTTTAAAGTGGTCGAAAATAAAATTCTCCACATTCTCTAAACGAATATTTTTATCTTCTACATTTATGAAGAAATTATTCAGATTACCTTGAGAACTTGCAGAGGCAACCATAAATAAAGATATTATATATAAAATAAACCGTTTCATAAGCAAGCATTTTAAAATGTTAAGGAATAATAATTTTAAAAGAGTCATTATTGACCATTACAATAGCTATTTTAAGATTTGGAATAGTAAATGTTTCCAAATCATTTTTAGTGGTTCTTTGTTCAATCAACATACCGATGGGAGTAAAGATTTTTACGATTGAGTTTGGATTGGCTTTAACACAAATTTCTCCATTTTTTGTGTAAACTAATGGTAAATTTGATTTGATGTAAGGTGTGCCATCTGCTATGTCTGCAATTCTGTCATCTAAGCAAATTCCCACAGCACACCAAGCTTCCAACACAGAGTTAAATTCATCAGAATTTATACCATAGAGGTCTGCCGTAGCCTGTAAAGATCCCATTGCAGCGTCATGGTAATTAGCAAAAGGCGTGAGGTAGAAATTGAGATTGCGGAAGACGATTTGTTCTCCTTTGTTTAATGTTATTGGGTTAATCTCATATTCGTAGCCAAAATCATTGGTTCCGGAGATTTTCCCTTCAGAGTTGCAGAGCAGATAAAACCATCTATTTTGCACCCCGCTGTTTGTTCCGAAATCATTGTAGAAAGCATCCCAATTTTTGCCATGGTAGCATTGTGGTTGCAGGGTCCCATCAATTCCATTGCAATCAGCGGCAAGCGAGCGTAAGCATTTTGCATTTAAGGCAACTTCTTCTCCAATTAAGTAATCTGCAATGTAGTCGTTTCCTTTGTGCCGATTCATAATAGCGGACGCAAAGATATCCGCAAATGATTCGCAAAGAGCACCTGTCTCTTCGTATGATTTTAGTCCGCCATTGCCTATTTTTGATATGACTAAATGACTATATTCATGTGCAACAATATCTAAAGAAACCAGAGGGATGATTATTCGTCCATCCTCTTCGGAAATTTCTTCTTTAACTCCAAAATGCATATAGGCAATTGTTTTTCCGGCAACTTCTGATGTTTCAGAATAAGTGCTAGAATAATAATCTCTGTAGTCGAATCTAATTGCACAGTTTTTGTTGTTGCATTCCTTAGTCCCCATTTGTTCGTAGAAATAATTGTAAGATTTTTGTAACCCCCAAAGAATCTCGCATTCGGGATTTCGTTCATTATGTTCGATATGAGCATATATGCCCAAGTCGGTGGGATAGAACTTGGAGGTACTTGTAGACGCAATATCTCTATATGAGTCGCGCATTGAGTATAAATTATTGCTCAATACTTCGCATTCCAAGACCTCAATCTCCTCATCCTCTTTGTAAGGATAGTAATTGATGTAATCTAACTTTGCATTAGTGTTTCCATCAAGAAAATTTCGCATGGAGATTGTTCTAAGTGTATCTCCCGTACTAGCATCTAAGTAAATCTCTGATTGCGATTTTTTGTCCAACTGTTTTATTGCAAGTTTAGCTATTGATTTTCCATCTTTTTTTATAAGAATATAAACTTTTTCTCCTAAAATTTCTAAGGAACTTCTAGTTTGAGAGGGTCTTCCGGACGGAAGCAGTTCTTGTTCCATAATAATTCCATTCAAGCTTTGAATAACACCTTTTTTTGCGTGTACAAGAACCATACAGCCCACGATTTCAAAATCGTACAAGTACTGCTTATAGGTCAAGTGTTGCATACCAAGTCCGTCCGTTGTGTCATTGATTAGTTTAAAATGACTGTTGGGATCAATTTCGAACTCTTGTTGAATTTTTGCAAGTGCCGATTCTGCACTTAGGCATTGTTTAGACACATTTAAATAAAAATGTCTTTGAGCATTTAGTAAGGATACATTTATACTAAAAACTAACAATGCAAAGATGAAATTTGCGTTGAAATGTTTCATGATACATTGGTTTTAGAATGATAAATTATCCAAATAAAGAAAAACAAATTTAAAAAAACAACTAATTGGGATACTTTTTTATGAATTAATATTGAAATTTGATTATTTCATGTCGAAAAACACTTCGAAAAATTTTATAAAACAAGTGCGTCAGAGTCTTTTCGATTCTGACGCACCTGTTTTTGAGAGCAGCTATTATTGATGCTTGCTTAATTTTATGACATTAGATGATATATAGCAAGTGTATAATAACATCATTAAAATTACAATTTTAGGATAATTGCTTCTACAGGGCATTCTCTTGCAGCAGTTCTAATCTCATCATAATGTTTTTTGAAATCAGCTTTTGTATTGACTTCTGATTTTTCGTTCACTTTGAAAACTTCGGGACATACGCTTTCGCAGTTTCCACATGCGATACAGTCTTCTGAGATTTTAATTTCTTTTATTTCCATCGTATTATAAAATTTTAGGTTAATATATTGTAGTCGAAATAAGATTGAAATGATCACACTTAACTTTGTCGAAGTTACTTTAATAACGCAGAGTTGATGTTGTTTGTTTTCTGTATAGCGACAACTACACAAAATCATCTCAACCTAATTTATGTAGCTTGCCAAAATAAAATGGAGTGCATCGCAAGACGCACCCCCTTTACTTTGGTATGTATTGAGTTTATCTTGCAGATTAGATAAGATTTAACTCTTTCAAAGTTGCAATATTTCCTTTTACAGATTTTGCGCTAGCAGCGAATTTTTCTTTTTCGTCTGCGTTTAATTCTAGTTCAACAACTTTTTCGATACCATTTTTGCCCAAGATAACAGGAACACCGATGCAAAGATCGTCTTCACTATATTCGCCTTCCAAAAGCACAGAGCAAGGAATCATTTTCTTTTGGTCGTGGATAATTGCTTCAACAACGTAAGCACCTGCTGCACCTGGAGCATACCAAGCAGAAGTACCCAATAAACCAGTCAAAGTAGCACCTCCCACCATTGTAGATTTTACAACTTCTTCCAATTTTTCAGCACTCATAAGTTGAGATACAGGAATACCTTTGTATGTAGCCAAACGAGCCAACGGAATCATAGTAGTATCTCCGTGACCACCAATTACCATACCCTCAACCTCATTAGCATTGCAATTTAATGCTTGAGACAAGAAATATTTGAAACGAGAACTATCCAAAGCACCACCCATACCAATAACACGATTCTTAGGCAATCCTAAAGATTTAAGTGCTAAATATGTCATTGTATCCATTGGGTTAGAGATACAAACCAAGATAGCATTAGGAGAGTATTTCAAGATGTTTTCTGCAACACCTTTTACGATTCCTGCGTTTACACCAAGCAATTCTTCACGAGTCATACCTGGTTTACGAGGAATACCAGAAGTAATAACAACTACATCTGAATTTGCAGTTTGAGCATAGTCGTTAGTACAGCCAATTAAGCGAGAATCAAATCCCAATAATTGAGCTGTTTGCATCATATCCATTGCTTTCCCCTCAGAGATTCCCTCTTTGATGTCAAGCATTACGACTTCGTCTGCAACTTCATTAAAAGCAAGTACATTTGCGCAAGTAGCACCTACGTTTCCTGCGCCTACAACGGTTACTTTAGACATAAATAATTAATTTTTGTTATGTTAAAAATATAGTATTCAATTTTTTTGCAAAAATAAGAATTTATTCAAGAATATCTTCCTTTTTATAATAAAATTTTTAGACAATTTTAGGTGTTTAAAATTAATTGTTTAACATATTAAAATAGGGTTCTACATTGATAATAGTCCACTATTAACGGCAAAATAATAATAAAAATAACCTTAAAAATCTCACTCAAATATGCTCGAAATAAAATTTAAATAACTTCTAAAACTGATGTGCTATAGGAACTTACTTTAGACTCCTTTGTGAAAATCTAATCCGGTAGGATTTTGGAATACGTTTAATTCAAAAAAAGGAATGATAGCTAAAATATGGTCAAATAGGTCGGCCTGAATCATTTCATACTCTTCCCATCGTTTTTCGGTAGAGAAGAAATAGATCTCCACCGGCAACCCTTTTTCAGTCGGAGCCAGTTGTCTGATCATGTGAGTTAGTTCGTTATTGAATGTTGGAATTGTTTTAATGTAAGCTTCCAAATAATTTCTAAAAATGCCAATATTTGTAAATTTTTGAGTACCTGATTCAGGAGATAAATGAGATGATAGATAATTATTTACGAGTGAATTCTGTTTAAATCGTTCTAACATTGTTTCGTCGCAAAATTTTATGCTTGCCATATCAATATAAACGGCTCTTTTTATTCGGCGACCTGTACTTTGTTGCATTCCATTCCAATTTTGAAAAGATTCACTCACCAACGTTTGTGGAGGAATTGTAATGATGGTATTGTCGAAATTTTGAATTTTAATTGTGTTAAGGGTAATCTCTTTTACTATACCGTCAATATTGTGTTTTGGAGCAGTAATCCAATCTCCAATATTTAGCATTTTATTTCCGGTAAGTTGAAAACTGGATAGTAAACTAACAAGAGTATCTTTGAATATAAATGATAGAACTGCAGCTGACGCTCCAATACCGGTTAACAATGTGGTTGGTGATTTCCCCATTAAAATGCTGAAAGTGATGATAACGGCGATAAATCCCAATGCCAATTTTACTATTTGAACGATGATGTTTATGGCTATTTTAATCCCCTTTTTTTGAATATACCTACCATAAACGAAGTCTAATATAGAAAAGATGAAAGATACGATTGTTATTAAAATGTATATGCTGCAAGCTTTTCCTACCCAGACAAAAAGAGTCTCCCCTTTTTCAAAAAAGAGTGGTAAGAATATATTAAAGATTAATGCAGGAATCAAACTTGCAAATTTTTCTATTACTTTCTTCTTTAATGGATCTTCTTCTTGAGGCCTGTTGGTTAATTTGGCATGGATATGAAGAAAGATAAGAGCAATTTTTTTACAAACAAAATCGCTAATAAAAGCCAATGAAATAATTAAAACAATAATTACAGCTTGATCTTTTGTGTTTATTTGATCGGAAATAATTCCGAGTGAAACTAAAATTTCTTTAATGGATAGCATATATTAAAAAATTTAAATTAATGAAAGTAACTTCTCAAAAATTCTCAACCTAATTTATTGAATTGCTATGGATGCATTTAAATACGTTTCCTATGTTTTCGATTATGGAAGATGCAATTAAACTCTCCATCGAGTGAGTTTCTGCATAGATATCACCTGCTTTCCCATGAATCCAGGTTCCCAATATGGCACTTTCTTCGCAAGTGTACCTTTGAGCCAATAAAGAGGTGATGATTCCTGTCAATACATCTCCGCTACCGGCAGTTGCCATTCCTGCATTCCCTGTCGGGTTGATGTGTAAAGTCCCATCGGGTAGTGATATGGAGGAATAAGCACCTTTCAGAATTATGACAATGCCATATAGTTGTGAGTATTCTATTTGTTTAAGCCATTTTTCGTATTGATTTTGGGCTTTGCCAAACAATCGTTCAAATTCTTTTGGGTGAGGAGTTAAGATGGTACCCTGTGGTAATAGTTTAATCCACTCCTTATTCTGAGCCAATATATTGATTGCATCTGCGTCTATAACAAGAGGAGAAGTTGTATGTTTAAGCAGATTAAGAAGAGCGGATGCGCTTTTTTCGTCTGTTCCCAATCCTGGTCCCACTCCTATGGCATTATATTTTGTCAATTCAGGAATTTCACTAATGACATCATTGTTTGAATCGATTGAAATTATGGCTTCAGGAAGAGAGATCTGCATGATCTCGTATCCACATTTTGGAATGTGAGCCGTAACTAAACCACATCCGGTTTTTAGAGTTGCAGTTGAGGCTAACGTAATAGCTCCCATCATTCCATATTTCCCACCAACCAATAAAGCGTGTCCGTACGTTCCTTTATGAGAAAATTTTTTTCGAGGACGGATTATTTTTTGAATATCTTTGATTTCAGTTAAGTAGAAAGACGAGGGTGTCTGTTCTAAAGCATCTGGAAGTAACCCTATATTTAAAATTTCAAACTTACCGATGTATTGTTCATATTCAGACTGAAAAAAAGATAACTTTGGGGTTTGGAATGTGAATGTGTAGTCCGCTTTAACAATGGATTCCAAGTTGTTATGCTTATTATCTTCGCCAAACAAACCAGATGGAATGTCGATAGCATAAACAGTTGTTTCACTTTCATTAATTTTTTTTACAATTTGGGCAAATACTCCCTCCAGTGGTCGGTTTAATCCAGATCCAAACAATCCATCAATTAAGATGGAGTCTTTAGGTATTTTTAATTCATTAATGCCTCTTACGATACTCGGTTGTACATTTAAATTTTGTAATTCAGCGAGAGCTTCTTGACAATCAGAAGAAATAGAATTGCTGGGGATAAAATAGGTGATGGGAGTGATTCCCACTTTTTTTATTAATGAAGCCACAACCAATGCATCGCCCCCATTGTTTCCACTTCCGGCAACAACACAAATTTGTTTCTCTGAAGAAAGTTTAGGGAGCAGTTTTTCAAAAAAAGCTCGAGCGGCTCGCTTCATGAGAGGATAAGATCCGATAGGAGTGTTTTTTATTGTTAGGGCATCAATCTCTTTAATTTGACACGTTTTGAATATTTTCATCGTTTGGGAAATATAAATTTAAGTCATTTATAAGTCGTAATGAATCAGTAGAAATTAAATTCCGATATGTTGTTGTATCCTGAACTGCAATATCAAGACTCTCCGGCGTATTATGCAAGAAAGCTGAGGCATGACCGGATATTTTCACGTTGCTTTCAAGTTTATTGAATTGGCGTTCGGTGATAATTCCGTGTTTTAGCATTTTAGACCCAATGAGTTGATAATAATCATTAAGGAACGGCTTCAAATTCCGATCTTTATCAAAGTACCAAAAGAATTTTTTGGGTCTGGGGATGATGCTAGCCATAAAAATAGCCTCGTTTAGGGTTAATTTATCGACATCTTTATTAAAATAAAAATGAGAAGCTTGAGCGGCACCGTAAACATGAGGTCCCCATTCTATGATGTTGAGGTACAATTCAAACATTCTCTCTTTGGATATCAATCGTTCGTTTTCGATCATCCAAACAATAAGAGCTTCTTCTAATTTTCTTGAGGCAGTTTTTTCTTTGTTAAGCCATAAGTTTTTAATAAGTTGCATTGATATGGTGCTACCACCTCTTGCAAATCGTTTTTCTTTGATATTCTTGATAATAGAAGCTCTAATGGCACTTTCAATAAATCCTTTATGATGAAAAAAGAGTCCGTCTTCTGAAAACATAACTGCGCTTCGGAGCAAAGGAGAGATGCTATTTAGTTTTCGAAAGTCTATATTCTCTTCACTCATTTCGTACTGAATTTCTAAGGAGTTATCACTATTACAAACATTATATAGCATAGGCCCGTTTGCTTCTCGAAAGTCGGTTGCTCCAAATTTTGTAATATTGAAACTATTAGAGGCTAATTCGGATGAAAACTCAAGACTATCAATATTAGCCATATCAAGTTTAACACGAAGATTGTAGATAAGGTTTCCTTCTGTTTCAATCCCTTTTAGGTTGTTACAAATGCCGGACGGAATAGAATTAAATAAATTGGAAGAAGGGAACGAATCTGTTTTAAAATGTAATTGAATCAAAGGTTCTTTTGTGTTTTGAAGATAAAGATATGTTTCTCCTTCGATGTCATTGATTCTTAAAGAGCTAGAACTATCAATTTCAAAGTACTCGTTATCAAATGTAGATTTAAATTTTAATTCAGAAAAATTAATTTGCAATTCTTCCTTAGACAGGCGTGGGTTATGAACAAATAAATTAAACAAAGATATTTTTCCGGTTGTCATAATAGATTCATCCTCTCTTTGGTTTATAGTTGTTTTAAGGAACAGAGTATCAAATTTCAAAGAAGTATTGATTTTTCTTTTTAAGAAAGGAATTTCGGTTGGAGCATCTCCCAGAGAGTAGAATTTGAAATTGTTTTCTTCGTTCATAGCCCCTAAAACTCCTTCAATAATGCAATATTGGTTATTGTTTATAGAGTGACTGCCCACTTCGTTAATAAAATTCTCTTTTACTAAAATTTGAGAATAAATATTGTTTCCCAAAAAAGTAATTTCAGGCAAATAGAAAATAGTTTTATGTTCGTCATTTCCAAGTGAAATGTTGACCTCTGTAAGCAGAATATCATTGGGAAGATTTGATTTTGGGGTTAATGTTTTTATGAGCACCATAAAGTGCTGTATAGTTCTTTGGATTTTTTGAAGAATCGAGTTATCAATATCGT
Source organism: Bacteroidales bacterium (assembly GCA_015061185.1). Lineage (GTDB taxonomy): Bacteria > Bacteroidota > Bacteroidia > Bacteroidales > Paludibacteraceae > UBA1181. Next base: position 1,349 of record SUWZ01000043.1, on the reverse strand, counting down.
TCGTTGAGGACGTTGATTTTATTTTTTTTCCAATGTTTATATTTACACCATCAATGCGAACATTTTGTATGTAAAATTCATCCTTGAGAAACGAAATCAAGTCGATTTTTATCTCAGCCTTTTTTAGTGAAAATGCAAAAAAGTCTTCATTATTTTGTTTTACTTTTAAGTTGTTGAGGATAATTGTATTGAGTCCGATTATCTTAAGATTGTCGTACTCAATATTCAAATCGTATAAATTTTCAACTTTCGTGAGTTGGTCAGTAAATAAAGATTCTGCGATCGAATTACGTTTAGAATATACATATATAGCAATGACACTAGTGGTCAAAATCAGTATTCCGATTGTATAGATAAGTTTTTTTTTCATTTTTATGAATTTTTTAACCAACTTAGCAGTAAGGTTTTATCGAAACCTTATTTTAAGAACTAAAATATCTTCAATTGTCAAGTCTAAGACTTTGGCAAATTTTTCTACTTTCATTTGTTTATCAAGGAACCTCTTTGCCCTTTCTTTTACGATTTCTCTTTACCTCTTGCCCCTCGGGTGTTTTACAAAACAAACATTATTAAGACGGTATATTTCTGCTGTTGAAAATAGTCTGTTGAAAATTCTATTTTGAACTTCAACGGGCCTATTTTCAAACTTGAAAGCATCAAATACCATTAATTTCTTCGATGGTTAATCCAGATAATTCAGAGATTGAATTTATATCCATCCCTTTATTGAGCATTTTCCTCGCTATCTCTTTTTGAGTATTTTTTGCCCCTTGTACTCTACCTTCTGCTCTACCAGTTGCCAAGCCTATAGCAATACCCTCTTCACGAACTTCTTTACGAACCTCTTCACGAACTTCTTTTCTTAATTTTGTGCTAATTCTTCTTGTAATTTTAGCCGTTTCTTTCTCTATAGCATGGTTGAGCGTGTTATGCCAATCTCTATAGTCTTTCAAACTTCTAGAATATTTCATAAATTCAAATTCATTAAGATTACATATTTCTGCTGTTGAAAATAGTCTGTTGAAAATTCTATTTTGAACTTCAACGGGCCTATTTTCAAACTTGAAAGCATCAAATACCATTAATTTCTTCGATGGTTAATCCAGATAATTCAGAGATTGAATTTATATCCATCCCTTTATTGAGCATTTTCCTCGCTATTTCTTTTTGAGTATTTCCTCTACCTTCTTCTCTACCTTCTTCTCTGCCTGTTTTTAAGCCTATAGCAATACCTTCTTTACGGCCTTTAGCTAAAAGTTTTTTTGAAATTTGGGCAGTCTTTTCCTCTATAGCATGGTTGAGTGTGTTATGCCAATCTCTATAGTCTTTCAAACTTCTTGAATATTTCA
>SUWZ01000042.1 GCA_015061185.1 Bacteroidales bacterium | reverse complement strand
AACTTAATTTTGAGGCTCCTGTTAAATGCTTTTTCAATTCTTTACTTTAATTTTGCATTTGCTATTGGACTCTACAACCTTTAATTATTTTATTTCAAATTTCACTTTTCCACGAAATTCAGTTATATTTGCGTATAGAATTAAAAACTTAATAATTGCGTAATATGAATACATGGTTTGAGTGCCAAATTAAGCATACCGTAGAAGAAGAAAACGGGAAAAGCAAAAAAACTGAAGTATATCTAGTAGATGCACTTTCTTTTTCAGAAGCAGAAGAGAGAGTGAGTGAAGAAATGAGCAGTTTTTATTCCAATATGGAGGTTGCCGGAATCAAAAAATCCAATTTAAAAGAGATTGTTGGCGAAGAAGCAGAAGCAGACAAATGGTATAAATGCAAAGTTTGTTTCATTACGATAGACGAAGTAAATGCCAAAGAGAAGAAAAGCAACACCAATATGTTGGTTCATGCAAATGATATTCAAGAGGCTCTAACTCGCTTAAAAGAGTATCTAAAAGATTCTATATCAGATTGCGACATTGTTTCCATATCGGATACTCCAATTATGGATCTAATTCGCTACACGCCACAAAATTAATTTCGGTAGAAGCTCTTTTAATATAACTTCTCCAATCATTATAAAGTTGATTATGAGTATTGCAAAAAGGATTAATGAAGTAAAGAGCCATTTATCAAAAGAGTGTCGGTTAGTTGCGGTTTCTAAATTCCAACCAATACATCTTCTACAAGAAGCGTATGACTGTGGTCAACGCATTTTTGGTGAGAGTAAGGTTCAAGAATTGGTTGAAAAGGAAGCTGCTTTACCCAAAGATATAGAGTGGCATTTTATAGGGCATTTGCAGACCAATAAAGTCAAGTACATAGCTCCCTTTATTTCTGTAATTCATAGTGTTGATAGTCTTAAATTGGCAAAAGAAATCGACAAGCAAGCTCAAAAGAATAATCGTGTTATTGATTGTTTATTGGAAGTGCATATTGCCCAAGAAGAGAGCAAACAAGGCTTTTCCATTGATGAAGTAAAAGCATTAATGAATGAGAATGCATTTTCTGAATTACCGAATTTAAACATAGTCGGACTCATGGGAATGGCCTCATTTACAGATGACTTAGAGTGTGTTCGAAAAGAATTTAGAAGTCTATCTACCCTATTTTATAACTTAAAAGAGTGTGTTGCGCCACAATTTAAAGAACTTTCCATGGGAATGTCTAACGACTATATAATTGCGATGGAAGAAGGCAGTACGTTAGTTAGAATAGGAACCTATCTATTTGGACAACGCAACTATAATTAACATTTTAAATTTATGCTTATGGAAGATTTGTTATTTGACGACACAGAAACCATCAACTACATTTGGGAACGGTTAGAAGATTCTGAAAAGAAATGTATCAATAAAAGTTTAATACAAGACATATTAGACTACATTCTTGATTTCTACGAAGAAAAAGGGTATTTGGAAGGAGATGATGACGATGAAATCGCAATTCCTGAAGAAGAACTATTTCAATTTATAAAAGAGAAACTGGAACTTAGTGGGGATACAATTACAGAAAATTTACTTGAGAAGGTTTTAGATTTGGAGTATCAATTTTCGGAAGAAAATGGAGTATTTTAATTCGGGAGAAATAGTTTCTGCACAAGTCAATTTACTAAATCACAAGTAACTATCCCAAAATGAATGATAATCATAATCAATAGATTAAGAACTTGGAAACCTAAAATGGTGGTGTATCAAACGGTACACCATTATTTATATATGAATCCATTTAATTTTTGCTAACCATCAAAATCCTATTTATAATGTTTTCCATAAAGAGGAAAGGTAATTTTAATTATCGGGTTATTAAGGAACTAATACATAATCAAATAAAAATAGATTTATCATATTAAGTTAGTTTTAAATATTGCGTGCAAAAAAACATAAAAGGGTAATAAATATCAAAAAAAGGCATATCATTAAATGACATGCCTTTTTTATTCGCTAGTCTCGCAAATTACTCTGCAACAGCTTCAACTACTTCTTCAGCTACAGCAGCAGCAGAATCTACAACTTCAGCAACTGCAGAATCAACTACAGCAGCAGAAGAATCAACTACTTCAGCAACTTCTTCTACAACAACTTCAACTGAATCAACAGCTTCTTGAGTTGCAGTTTGAGCAGTTTCTCCACCACAAGAAGCCAAAGCTACAGCAGCAGATACAGCGAAAAATAAAACTACCTTTTTCATTTTTTTGTAAAATTTAATTAAACAACGTATAATCCTTAATTATTTGTAATTTATTTCTGCAAAAATACATAATATTTTGAAACTAACCTCTATTTATTACCTATTTTTTTTGAATATTGTAAAAAAAACGAAGTATTAACTTTTTTTCACAGAAAATATAGACTTAAGCATTTGTAATATTTTCATATAAAAATCTTTTTATTGATTTTTTAGGAGTCTTCTCAAATTCTTTCGGATGAATAACAATTTTTGAAACATTTTCATAAGATGCAACCAACTTATTCAATTGTAATCTATTCTCTTCCATAATTGCATCTAAATCATTTGTACTAATATGCCCCTCGTCCATTGCGGCAAAATCAGGATAAACTAGAGCAACTAATTTATTTTTCTGTTGAATTACCAAACATTCTGCAACAAACGGCAAATTAGATAATTTAGCCTCAATAATTTCCGGATAAATATTCTGTCCGGAAGGTCCCAACAACATTGTTTTACAACGTCCTTTCAAGAATATATTATTATCCTTATCTATTGTACCCATATCTCCGGTATGCAACCATTTTTCATCGTCTATAGCAGCTTCCGTTGCTTCCTGATTCTTATAATAACCCAACATAACATTATCACCTCTTACCAACACCTCGCCAGGGATGTTGTATGGATCATCAGAAAGCACTTTGATTTCCAAGGTTGGTAATAATTTCCCTGCAGAACCGGGAACATAGTCTGCATAAGATGTATATGCCACCAAAGGAGCACATTCTGTCATTCCATATCCAATAACATAAGGGAATTTAATTTTATCTAAGAAAGCAGCTGTATCTTGATTAAGAGCAGCACCACCAACCACCAAATTTTTGAAGTTTCCACCGAAAGTATCAATCAATTTCTTTCTAATCTCAGAATAGATTTTGGTATTGATGCCCGGCACACTAAGAGCCACTCTCATGGTTAATTTACTGATAGTTGGTAAAATTTGATTTTTATAAATCTTTTCCAACACCAACGGAACCAAGAAGATAGAATTAGGTTTTACATCGGAGAATGCCTTTAGCAAAACTTTCGGAGAAGGAAGTCGATTTAAGAAAAACACATGTGCTCCTGCACCTATTTGAACTAAAAATTCGCCAAGCAAACCATATACATGAGCCAACGGAAGCATCGACAATATACGATACCCTCTACCAGCTTGGTCGGTTTTCAAAGCAAACTCCATATTGGCCAAAAAATTTCTACCGGAAAGCATAACACCTTTACTATAACCGGTTGTTCCGGAAGTATAACTGATGAGAACCAACTCATCATTATCTTTATCAACATATTTTATATCGTCACGAGTGAAACCATTAGGGTATTTTTCATTAAATGCAACATCATATTTCAACAAAAACTTTTGAATCGCTTCTCCCGGAGCTTGATATAAACATCTAAAGTCAGAGATTGAAAAAATACCTCTTATATTAGGCATTTTTGTTTCATCCAAATTTTCCCACACATTGTCTGTGAGGAAAAGTAATACAGAATCAGAGTGATTGATGATATGCTGTATATCATCCGGATGAAAATCCTGTAAGATTGGGACAATTATTGCTCCATAGGTCTGTACTGCAAGAAAAGTTATACCCCACATTGGAGTATTCTTGCCCACCAAAGCAATTTTGTCATTACGTTGAATATTTAACTCAGAAAATAGAATATGCAAATGCGCAATTTTTTGCGCCACTTGCTCGTAAGAAAACTCCTCTTTTGTGATATAATCAGTCATTGCCGGCAACTCCCAATTAGACTTAAATGAGTTTTCAAAGATCTTAATGTAATTTGAATCTACCATTTTGTTAGTTTTTTTATCATTACAAATTTACGAATGTAAAACAAAAAAACAAATTTTTGTTTACTCTTTTAGAAAAAGCTTAAGAAGCCGTTTAAATTGTTTTTGAGTTTACTCTTTCTTTTCCGGTATCTTTGAGGCTCTTTTTAGCCTATTTTTATTCTCCTTTTTTTGATAATAGTCCACTATTTTCGGCAAGAGAAGAATAAAAATAATCTTAAAAATCTCTCAAATAGGCTCGAAATAAAATTTAAACAACTTATAAGTTATTTTCAATAAAAGAATAACAATTGAAATCGTAAATAAAGTAGATTTTCAAAACCAAATTAAGCAAATTCTCACGAACTTGCTTAATTTCATTTTCATAGGCAAGAACCTATGAGAACCTTAAAAGCGGAATAACTATAAAAAACTAACAAAAATGAATGCTTTTAAGATTCGATAGTAGATACAAAAAACACTTAGCGTAACCTTATGCGATTACAATTTAAATTATCAATCATAATTAGATTTAGGCTGATTTTGAAGTTCTAACACTTCAAAAAACTTCAAAATCATCTAAACCTAATGAGATAAAGAACCTTTAAAGGTTTTCGTATAAGTAACGTTTAATTGATTTTTTAGGGGTCTTTTCAAATTCTTGTGGGTGAATAATTATCTTCGTAATATTCTCATAAGCAGCCAATTGTTTATTCAACTCTTTTCTTTGCTCATCCATAATTTTGTCTAATTCTGCAATTTGAATTCCCATCTCATCCATAGCAGCAAAATCAGGATAAACAAGTGCCACAATTTTTGCTTCCCTCTGGATTACGAGGCTTTCAGAAACAAAAGGCAAATTATTTAATTTTGATTCTATCTCCTCCGGATAGACATTCTGACCGCTAGAAGTTAAAATCATAGTCTTAGAACGCCCCTTAATAAATAAGTGCCCCTCCTTATCAATAATACCCATATCACCGGTTCTCAACCAACCATCCTCTGTAAATATTTTTGATGTAGCTTCTTCATTTTTGTAGTATCCAATCATCACATTTCGACCTTTAACCAAGATTTCTCCCGGCACATTTTGAGGATCACTTGAATCAACTTTCATTTCTACGCAATGAATGGCTCTACCCACAGAATGAGGTCTGTAATTCTCCAACACCTCTACGGTAATCAACGGAGCGCACTCTGTCATTCCATACCCTACCACATACGGAAATTTAATCAAATGCAAGAAATCTTCCACCTCTTTATTTAAAGGAGCACCTCCTGCAATCACAGTTTTAAATTCACCGCCTAAAGCATTAACCAATTTCTTACGAAATTCTACATAAATACGAGTATTAACAAACGGAATATTGGTTGCCAACTTAATACTAGTCTTATTCAAAGCCGGCAACACACTATTTTTGTATATCTTTTCTAAAATCAAAGGAACCGTAAATATCACTGTCGGACGTATCTCTTCCATCGCCTTCAATAATATTTTAGGACTTGGGATACGGGTCAAGAAAGTTATATGCGCACCTTCAATAAATTGTACAACAAAGTCAAATGCGCATCCGTATGCGTGAGCCAACGGCAAGAATGTCAAAATTTTATAACCTTTTCCAACCCAATCAGTCTTTTTAGCAAACTCAATTTGCGTACACATATTATCTCCGGTAAGCATAACCCCTTTGCTAAAGCCGGTGGTTCCGGAGGTATAGTTCAAAATAGACATTTCGTAATCATCTTTTTCGATAAACATAATGTCGGATTTTGAAACTCCGTTTGGATAAACTGATTTACACAAATGATCCAAATGTTTCATTGTCATCTGGATAGTTTCTCCCGGAGCTTGATACAAACAACGAAAATCTGATATAGAAAATACCCCTCTTATAGTTTGAAACGTTTTCTCATTCAAATTTTCCCAGTGAGAATCACTCAAAAACAACAACTTAGACTCTGAATGATTAACTATATGCTGAATATCATCTGCATGAAAATCTTGCAAAATCGGAACAATAACTGCTCCGTATGTGACTGTGGCTATAAAAGTGATTGCCCACTCCGGGGTATTACGTCCTACCAAAGCAATTCTATCATTTTGGGCAATATTTAATTCTTTAAATAGAATGTGAAGTTTAGAAATTTCTTCTCCTACTTGTTGATATGTATAAGACTTTTTAGAGACATAATCAGTCATTGCCATCAAATCCCAATGCTCTTTAATGGAATTCTCAAAATACTTAATAAAATCGCTTTTCATACTTTTAAATTTTTATTTCACATTGCAAAAATATACTATTATGCTCAAACAACCAAATAAAGTGCAATAAAAATTACACAAATATCAAATTAAAGCGCAAACTCATTTACACATAAGCAGTTATAATGAGCAACAAAATAATTTGAAAGATAAAAAGAGATAAAATGCTGTTTAAATTTTATTAAAAATGTTTTTGAGTTTCTCTTTCTTATTTTTAAACAACTTCTAAGAAGCTGTTTAAATTTTATTGAAAAAAATACTTTAGAGTTTCACTCTCTTATTTTCGGCATCTTTGAGATTCTTTTTAATCTATTTTTATTATTCTTTTTTTGATAATAGTCCACTATTAACGGCAAAAAAAATAATAAAAATAACCTTAAAAATCTCTCTCAAATATGCTCGAAATAAAATTTAAACAACTTCTAATTTGTAACCCAATACCAGTCAAACGGGATACAACTTAGCTGAATAAAATAAAGAAACCCGTCATTGAAATACACACTATCAATGACGGGCAACATTTTACTGTTGAAAGAATAAAAAGGTCTTACTATTCTCTCCTTACAGCGAAAAGGAATTAACACAATTAATTAGCCTTAATCACTCTCCACATATTCATCCAAATAGACTTTAACCGTTCCGATTCTTAACTTAGCTTCCACCAAAACGGGAATTTTTCTATTATCGTCTGTAACCCATACATACACCGGCTCATCAGGAGTAAAGATAGTTCCTGCACCCACTGTTGCCGTACATTTTATACAATCGTATGAAACTTTATTATGAGTCTTTATTCGTTCTTTTTCGATTACGCTTCCGTGGACTAAAAAGACATCATTACCAAAAATGGGATAAAAAGGAATATCCTTCCCTCCATTTATAGACAAATCCACATTTCGCGCCACATACACCGAGTTAATAATATCATAAGAATCCGGCTGTCTGGTATAGGTTGTATCCCATCCATCGGGATGTTTAGACCCTTTTTCATACTTGGTTATGACTCCGTCTTTATAATGCATTTCATCGGTAGAAAAGACTCCGTTATCTTCTGTCGTAGATCTCATATAAATAGGTTCCATCGACTTAGTACAACTGGCCTCATGAAAGGTATTCAATTTATACAACCAATCCCATCGCGGGTGATTCTTTGCCTTGACGGTAAATTTATAGTTACCATTCTCTTCTGAAACAGAAAAAGTTGCCTCTCCCACTTCGAACCACAACAATCCAAAATGATAATACGCTTTCAACTTCATCACTTCACCCGGTTTAAAAGCATTATTGGACGTTACCCTATCTTTTGCTTCTATATTAAAAAGAGAAAACAATAGGAGTATAATAAACAATCTAATTTTCATATCAGCTTTATTTAATCAAATCACTAAACTTTTTTACTTTTTTTGCGTAAAAAGCCCAAACAATTGAACCATTCCAACGCTCAACCACATTTTGTTCAATCTGAAGCGAGAGATTCTCTTCTCTTTTTGCTTTATACTTTGCTTTAATACAATAAAATTCCACTATAGCTTTCAGTACAGATTTAAAATTCTCCCAATCCATTTTGACCAAAAACATCATAGCAGCCAATAAATCTAAGAAAAATCTCACAAATAATATTTTGAAAAGAGTTTTTTCGGACTGATTTTTATAAATCATTAACAAATTATTTCTAAAATTCAAGAAAGTCTTTCTTGGACTATCTACATTTAGTGTTCCGCCTCCATAGTGATAAACCACACTTTCCGGATGACAGACAATTTGTTTCCCTCTACTTCTTAATCTCCAACACAAATCTATCTCTTCCATGTGGGCAAAAAATGTCCCATCCAGACCACCTGCATCAAAATAATCCTTAGCACGAATAAACAAGCAAGCACCAGTTGCCCAAAACACCTCTTTTACAGTATTATATTGCCCTTCGTCCTTCTCCACCTCGCTAAAAATGCGACCTCGACAAAACGGATAGGCATATTTATCCAAAAATCCTCCGGCTGCTCCTGCATGTTCAAAATACTCGGGATTAACAACCGAACGAATTTTAGGCTGACATGCGACCACATCCTCATGAGCCTCCAAATAGTTGTATAGAGGAGATAACCAATTGGCAGTAACTTCCACATCAGAGTTTAATAAGACAAAATAGTCTGCATCAATTTGCCTTAAAGCCCTATTATACCCCTCTGCGAAACCATAATTTTCAGGCAAAATAATTTGGCGAACCATCGGGAATTTTTCCGAAAGATAGTCCAACGAATCATCTGTCGAACCATTGTCTGCAACAACAATCTCAACTCCAGGCAAAGATGAAAACTCAACAACCGAAGGCAAATATTTTGCCAACATATCCCTACCATTCCAATTTAAGATAACGACCGCTACACTCATGATGTATGCACTCTTTTATGTTTCCAACGACGATGAGACCACAACCAATAGGCAGGAGCTCTACGAATGGTTGTTTCAAATAGTTCTACAAATCGGTCTGTAATCCTATTCTCCGGTTCACTTTTAGCATTCTCGGAGACGCAAATAAGATCACAACTATAATACCCGCGTTTTTCGACCTTTACATCGAAGTAAACGACAGCACAATCAGCCGATTTTGCAATTCGTTCCGGACCATTCAAGAAAGGAGTATCTTGATTCAAGAATTCTGCCCAATAGTGCAAATTATTTCCGGAAGGCGTTTGATCGGCAATAAATCCCAACGCAAAAAGCTTTCCTTCTCTACGCAACTTTACAATCGTCCTCAAAGCATCATTTTTAGGAATATTGAGCGTACCAAATCGTCCGCGCAACTTCAAGAAAAACGAATCGAAATATCTGTTTTTCAGAGGTCTATACAACTCTCCTCCTACCAAATTGTCGTAGTTTCTATAAATAGAAGGGATCCACTCCCAATTACCATAATGCCCCAATAAAATCACCACACTTTTCCCCTGAGCTACAAAATCGCTAATCATCTCCGGATTTGAAAAATGCATTCTCTTTTCCATCTCCTCATCCGACACATGCAACAATTTGATAGTTTCTATAAAAATATCGGTGAAATGCCTATAAAAATCCTTTTCAAGCCTCAACAACTCAGCATCGTTTTTTTCAGGAAAAGAATTTTTCAAATTTTCTCTTACCACTTTTTTACGATAACCAACAAGGTAGTATAAGATTAAATACAAAAAATCAGAAATGCAATAAAGGGCACCCAAAGGCAACCAAGCCAAGACCCAAACCACCGCATAAAACAGATAATATGAAAAAGCAGCAATCATTTTATAGACATTTGTTTAACGATTCAATATAATCCAATACCTCTTCTCTACCCAACCCTGACTCTGAGGAGGTGACAAAAACAGGAGGCAATTCTTCCCATTGCTCTAAGAGATATTTTTTATAATTTTCCAAATTTTTCTTCAATTCTCCACCGGTCAATTTATCCGCCTTAGTGAATACAATAGAGAACGGGACACCGTTAACCCCTAAAAACTCAATAAATTCCATATCTATTTTTTGAGGTTCATGTCTCACATCAATCAAAACGAAGAGATTAACCAATTCTTTGCGCTGCAAAACATAACCTTTTATCATCTTCTCCAATTTTTCGCGAGACTCCTTCCCAATTTTGGCATATCCATATCCCGGCAAATCCACCAAATACCACTCTTTATTGATAAAAAAGTGATTAATCAACAATGTTTTACCAGGCTTTGCCGATGTTTTCGCCAAATTTTTATGTTGGGTCAACTTATTGATAAGCGAGGATTTACCCACATTAGACCGACCAATAAAAGCATACTCAGGCTTATCATGAGCCGGACATTTATTCCAAACCGAGTTACTGATTACATACTCTGCCGATTTTATATTCATATCAATGCAAAATTTTAAAAATTAACTCCTTAAACAATTCATCTTCATGCGAGGTTTTACCGCTCATATATCCCTTTGATTTCATGTCATACTCTCTCAATAACGAGATAATCTCCATTGTTTTCCACCCATTATAATGAGATACTGCCGTTTTATAATCTCTCAAAAAATATGGAGAGACACCCAACTCACGAGCCACATAATCATCCGGTTGCGTCTTAATATAGTGATAAATCATCAGGTTTGAAAAGAATCTGAATAACATAGCAATATTGGGCTGAAAAGCAAAGTCTTTTCTTTTTACCATATTATTGGAGATAAAATAGACCTTGTAAACATCTTTATAAGCGAATGCATTAACCAACTCGAAGATGTTAAATTCTTTGCTAATCCCAACATTGTTTTCTACCAGGTCTGCAGTAATTCGTTTATCAGCGGAACCCAAAGCAATAATCAACTTATCCAACTCATCAGTAATAACTTGCAGATTATTTCCGAGATGACTAACCATCATCATTGTCGCTTTCTCTTCAATAGTAGCACCTTTGGTTTTAAGATAGTTAATGATAAAAGTTGGCACTTTATCCTCCTTGATTTTTTCTGACTCAAACAACACTCCCACTTTTTCAAATTCAGATACCCATTTTTTTCGCCTATCCACTTTTTTATACTTGTGGCATATCACTAAAATTGTCTGCGGTTGAATTGCTTTTAAGTAGGAGGACAACTCTTCAAAATCTGTCCATTTTTGCGCCTCTTTTACAATGATAACCTGATAAGGTGCACACATAGGGAAATGCCTTGCTTGCTCCAATATTGTAGCCAAATCATAATCTTGCGCATACATAATAAATTGGTCGAAAGCTTTTTCAGACTCCGTCAAAACATTATCTTGAATATAATCACTGATAAGATCGATATAGTAAGGCTCCTCACCGGACAAAAAATAGACCGGTTTATAATTTTTATTTTTCAAATCGCCGAGTATATCTGCGTAGTTACTTGATTGTTTCGCCATTCGACCTTATCATTTTTATGTTATCACTCTTTGCAAAGATAGTAATAAATTTTTAGGTAAGGTCTATAAATTCAACGTTTAAATTAAGAGAGTGAATAAGAAGCTTTTAAATTGTATTTATAAAATTGATTTTAAAAAGTTGTTTTGCGACTACAACTTTGCCATCTGTTTCCCAGCCTCATAAGCCTTATGCAAATCCTCCTCCCAATGGGCATCTTGCCAAGCGTGTTTAGCCTCCTCGGAAAAACTGCCTAATTCATAGTTGTCATATTTCGCCACTTGAGTGGTGTTGTAACCGATAATGCGATGTAGCTCACCAAGGGCGGTTGTGATACACCACTCCATCGTGCCGAAATGGTTGCTGTTGACTACACATCTGATACAAAAATACATTTATCCTCTTGTTCATCCAAACACTTGCAAAATTTTTGAATTTATTTCGAGTAGAAATCAAAAACTCACCAATCTTAATGGACTATTTTCAAACCAATCACCGAAGCAATAAGGGTAAAGACAAAGAATAAACGCCAAAATGAAGTTGGCTCTTTAAAAACTAGAATTCCAATGATTACAGTTCCAACTGCACCTATTCCGGTCCATACAGGATATGCCGTACCAAGAGGAATTGTTTTGGTTGCTTTGGTCAGAAGAATCATACTTAAAAGACAAAGAACAGCAAACGCAGTATACCACAATGCCGCTTTGTATCCGGTTTCAACGTTGCCCTTTCCAAGACAGAATGCAAAGCCTGTTTCACAAACCCCTGCAATAATTAAATAAATCCAGTTCATAATAAATTATCCTTCTCGAGGGCTGCAGAAATTTCCGGCGTCTCCTTCTGAGGCAGATGCAAAGATACAATTTTCCTCATATTATCGGCAAATATTCCACGAAGTGTATTTACAAAAACACTTATAATCAGCCAAATCTTTGATTAATTATGCGATTTGGCTAATTATACCAATTTTTTATACTATATTTGTAGAGACAAAATTCCATAGTTATGATAATCGGAAGAAAAGAAGAGCAGAAAATATTGCTTTCGGCAGCACAGTCTGAATATTCAGAGTTGATAGCAGTCTATGGTCGTAGACGTATTGGTAAAACCTATCTCATACGAGAGACTTTTGGTTATAAGTTTACATTTCAACATACAGGTTTGGCAAAAGGTAAGACAAAAGACCAGTTATTCAGTTTTGCCATTTCACTTCGTGATGCCGGATATGACGATTGTCCAATACCACAGTCATGGTTAGAGGCATTCAGTCTTTTATCTCATTTCTTGAAGAATTCGACAGATGAGAAAAAGATAATTTTCCTTGACGAACTTCCATGGATGGATACACCTCGCTCTAATTTCATTTCGGCGTTTGAACATTTCTGGAATGGATGGGCTTCGGCAAGAAAGGATATTGTTCTGATCATTTGTGGTTCTGCCACATCATGGATTATCAACAAAGTTATTAACGATCATGGCGGACTTCATAACCGTATTACACAACGCATAGCACTTCAACCTTTTACTTTGCGAGAGTGCGAAATGTTTGTTCAAAATAGAGGTCTTGAAATGAGCCGGTATCAAATTGCCGAATGTTATATGGTGTTAGGGGGCATACCTTTTTATTGGAGTATGCTTGAAAAGGGGTTCAGCCTTGCTCAAAACATAGATAAGATTTTCTTTTCCAAGAATGGCAAGTTGACCAATGAGTTCAATCAACTTTATGCATCGTTGTTTAAGTCTCCAGAACAATATATAGATGTCGTAACTGCACTTGGTCGTAAAAAGGTTGGTATGACTCGCGAGGAAATTATGACTGCAATCGGCAAACCAAGCAATGGCACATTGAGCAAAGTACTTGATGAATTGGAGTACTGCGGATTCATACAGAAATATAGCGGCTTTGGCAAGAAGACGAAGCAGGCAATCTATCAATTAGTCGATAACTATACGCTCTTTTATTTCAAGTTTATACAACAAAACAAAAACAATGACGAGCATTTCTGGTCAGTGTCTATAGATTCTGCAGCGCATCGGGCATGGAGCGGTTTGGCGTTTGAACGCCTGTGTATGGCCCATACACAGCAAATCAAGGCCGGATTGGGTATTGCTGGAGTATTGAGCAATGTTTATTCTTGGCGAAAAGAAGCAGATGAAAATAGTGATGGCGCACAGATAGACTTATTGATAGATCGCAATGACCAAGTGATTAATATCTGTGAAATGAAATACTCTTTGTCTGAGTTTTCTATCGATGCTGAGTATGAACGCAATCTGCGCAACAAAAAGAGTGCGTTTATCGAGGCAACAAACAGTCGCAAGGCTGTGCATCTTACTATGGTAACAACTTACGGTGTTCGTCAGAACTCTCATTCTGGAATTATACAAAGCGAAGTTACACTAGAAGATTTGTTTACATAGAAAGGGAACGCTTCTAAAGAATATAGAAAACTGATGAAAATCGAAGAAGCTATACTCTACAGCCTCGTAAGTCAAAACCGAGGGATGCGGACGGAACAGATTGCGGAGATGATTAACCGCCAACGATTACATATTCGCAAGGATGGGAAACCTGTTACATCCAAGCAGGTTTATGCTGTGATTTGTCGCTATCCTGATACGTTTGTCAAGGCTGAAGGGAGAATTATGTTAGTGATATAAATAGAAAAATATGAGCAGATATAAAAAAAGTCAGTATGTACGCCAAGAATATTTGATAAATAATTCCGACATCTTCAGTGGAGACAAAGGCAATGGGTATTTTATGGGTAAGGCTAGGCATTTTGTTCTTAAAGATGGCATGAATAATCTCTATGAGCCTATTCGTAATGGTGTTCTCAGGTATTTCAAGGATAATGAAATTTCGTGGTGGGGAGGAGGCAAGCCCTCTGGTCATACCCTGTCTTCGCAAATAGCTTGTCTAAATCATCTTTTTGCCATAATGAATGATAAATCATCCGTTCTTGCTATGCTTAATGGAGTTAGAGATGAATTCAAAGAGGTTCTTCCTATAATGTGTGATGCTAACCCGCAATATATCGGATTTGAAGTAGTATCAAAGGAAGATCCCTTGAACGAAAAAACATCTACTAGAGGTTCAAACTGCACCTCTGTGGACGCTTTCATACATGCGAAGCACAGAGACGACAGCGTCTGGCTTATACCAATAGAATGGAAGTATACCGAGCATTATGCAAATCTAGACAAATCAAAAGAGGATAGACAAGGAGAAGAAAAAGGGAGCAATGGAAAGGGGCAAGAGCGCGTGAGAAGATACTCAGCTCTCACCGATGCATCATTACAGCTCAAGAGTCTTGATTCGTATTATGGTTCCATATACTATCAGGAACCTTTTTACCAGCTTATGCGCCAAACCCTTTGGGCCGAGAACGTTATAAAGCTTAAGGAAGAAAATCTCAAAGCTGATAATTATATGCACATACATGTCATCCCTTCGGACAACAAAGACCTTCTTGCCAAAAAGTATTCTGTGTCTGGCATGGGTATGGAAGAGACTTGGAGAAGTATGCTTAGCGAGCAAAGTAAGTACATTATAGTTGATCCACAAAAATTATTAGAACCGATAAAGGACAAATACCCCGAACTGGCATCGTATCTTAAAAAAAGATATTGGTAACAACTATTCAAAAACAACGATTTATGTTAGCATACACATACATAGAAAAAGGAAAGTTCGCTTTGGTGGAGAAGCCGAAGCCTTCATTGATAGAATCCACAGATGCCATTGTTAGAGTGACAATGAGTAGCATCTGCACCAGCGACCTACATATCAAGCACGGAAGCGTGCCTCGTTCCGTTCCGGGCATTACCGTAGGACACGAAATGGTGGGCGTGGTCGAAGAGGTTGGCTCTAAAGTTACCCATGTAAAGCCCGGCGATAGAGTAACAGTCAATGTGAATGGCTATGTGAACAATTGCAACGACCCGAATGGAGGTTGGGCATTGGGATGCCGCATCGATGGTGGACAAACGGAATACGTGCGTGTACCGCTTGCCAATCAAGGATTGAACCGCATTCCTGATAGCGTAACTGACGAACAGGCATTGCTGGTAGGCGATGTCTTGGCTACTGGCTTCTGGGCTGCACGTATCTCTGAGATTACCGAAGACGATACCGTACTAATCATTGGAGCGGGACCGACTGGTATCTGTACGTTGCTTTGCGTGATGTTGAAACAACCCAAACGCATCATCGTATGCGAAAAGTCAGAAGAAAGACGTCGCTTTGTTCGTGAACATTATCCCGATGTGTTGCTCACTACCCCCGAAGAGTGCAAGGACTTTATTATGAAGAATAGCGACCATGGTGGAGCCGACCGAGTGCTCGAAGTGGCTGGAGCCGATGACACCTTCCGTTTGGCATGGGAGTGTGCCCGTCCGAATGCGATTGTAACGGTGGTTGCCCTTTACGATAGACCACAGATTCTTCCTTTACCCGAAATGTATGGAAAGAACCTTACCTTCAAGACGGGTGGCGTAGATGGTTGCGATTGCGAGGAAGTCCTTCGCCTAATAGAAGTCGGAAAAATTGACACTACCCCACTCATCACACATCGTTTCCCATTGAGTGATATTGAAGAAGCTTATCGAGTTTTTGAGAATAAGTTAGATGGGGTGATTAAAGTTGCTATAGAGAATAAAAACGATGAAAACATTGAGTAAAAAGGCTATTATAGGCTATCCTGCTGGTATTATTACCGGTATCACATACGGACTCAATCCGATGTTTGCAGTACCTTTGATGAACAACGGCGCAAGCATTGAGTCGATACTATTCTTTAGATACTTGTTCGCCGTTATTCTGCTTGCTGCGTTCCTCATACTCACCAAACAGAGTTTCAAGATAACAGCACGGCAAGCGGGTGTATTGCTCGCACTCGGTCTGCTATATACGTCAAGCAGCATCTTTCTTTTTGAGGCATATAACTACATCGCATCAGGATTGGCTACTACACTGATATTCCTTTATCCTGTGCTGGTAGCGATTATCATGGTCTTTCTGCGTGTCGTTCCTTCCTGGCCCGTGTGGCTTTCCATTGCCGCAACATTTGGCGGCGTGATAATAATGACACAAGGGAGTGGAGACGAGTCGATAAGTCTAATCGGCGTAGCCCTATCCTTAAGCTCGGCATTGGTATATGCTCTGTTTATTGTCATCATAAACCGTAGCAAGGCCATTGCTCAAATAACCAACACTGTGTTGACGTTCTATTCTCTCATGGTCGGAGCAATTGTATTTTGGGGTAAAATATATTTTTCGGATACGGCAATCACTGCAGGGATTACAACAACGGTCGATTGGCTGAATTTAGGAGGTTTAGCCCTATTGCCAACCATTGTTTCAACTGCCACATTAGCCATAGCAACCCGAAATATAGGTGCAACTAAGGCCTCTGTGTTAGGAGTGTTTGAGCCTATTACAGCTATCCTTATCGGTACACTGATGTTTAACGAACCTTTGACTACGAACATTCTTCTGGGCATCGGCATTGCCATTGTTGCAGTAACCTTTATGATTTCTGTAACAAAACGATAAGATTGAATCAAAGTTATTATATAAAAATATTATTTGAAGAAACCATGCAACCACCCAAAATAGATAACTCCACCAAAGAAGAAAGGCGCACCTATGTGCTTGAAGCTTGGAAATGCCTGCATAATTGTGAGATATGCGGAAAGTGCCATATATTACGTGGTTGCGATGCGGAAACACTCTATGCCGACTACATCGAAGGGAAACGGAGTTATATGGATATTACATTGGAAATTAGGAATCGTTCGATCAGATAGCTCTCTCCATATAGGAACAATTATTAACCACACTGTAATGCACACTAAAGGTGGGGCTTACTCCCCCTTGATTTATATTTTCTTAAATTATAACGGTGAAAATTATGAATTACAAGTTTGACGGAGCAAAGGTGTTTTTCACCTCTGATACTCACTTTAACCATGCCAATATCATCGGTTTTTGCAGTCGCCCTTTCAAGAATGTGGAAGAAATGGACGAAACTATGATTGCAAATTGGAATCGTGTAGTGGGAGAAAACGACATCGTATTTCACTTAGGGGATTTCTGTATGGGAGGCTCTACAAAATGGACAAATGTGCTGAATAGGTTGAATGGCAAAATCTATCTTATAATCGGAAACCACGACATGAAAAACCTAAAACAAAGTTGTTCTGACAGATTTGAAAAGGTAGCAATGCAGATGTATATAGAGGTAGATAAGCAAAAGATATACTTAAACCATTGTCCGTTCTTATGTTATGGTGGAGCCTACAGAGATACTTGGCAGCTATTTGGTCATGTCCACACCAATAAAAACAACACCGGCATAGATGCTCCCAGATTGGAGATGCTCTTCCCTACTCAATACGATGTAGGAGTAGATAATAACAACTTCTCACCAGTTTCTTTTGACCAGGTAAAGGCAATAATACAGAAGCAGGTTGAACAATATAACAAGAAAATAGATAAGGCGGTTGAATTATGAAAATACAATTTGCTTCTGACATACATTTGGAGTTGTCAGATAATTCAAGATTTGTAAACAGTATGCCATTTGAGGTGGCTGGAGATGTGTTAGTTTTTGCTGGTGATACTGGTTATCTACGGGATAGCACATTGCCGAATTTAAAGTTTTGGGAATGGGCATCTGCCAATTACCGCGAGGTGTTGTTAGTGCCAGGCAACCATGAGTTTTATGGCAATGGCGATGTGTTGGCTTATGGCGATAGTTGGAGCAGGGAGATTCTTCCCAATGTCCATTATCATCAAAACAAGGTAATACGCATTGAAGATACAGACTTCATTCTTTCGACTTTGTGGTCACACATATCACCTCAAGATGAATATTTTGTCAGTCGTGGCATGAATGACTTCAGGCAGATTCTGTATAGCGGACGTAGATTCACCACCGACGATTTCAATGCAGAGCACCAGAAATGTTTGGCATTTATCAAGCAAAGTGTTTCAGAGAGTGATGCCAAGCACATAGTGGTGGTTACCCACCACCTCCCTACATTAGAGGTTGTCGCATCCCAGCATAAAGGAAGCCTATTGAATAGTGCCTTTGCAACTGAGTTGGGCAACTTCATCGCTGAGAGCCGAATAGATGTATGGATATATGGCCATTCACATACCAACATTGATGCAATTATCGGGGACACTCGTATTGTCAGCAATCAGATGGGCTATGTGTACTATGGTGAGCATCTGCAAGATTTCAAGGGAGATAAGTTTATTGAACTATAATAGGTAATAAAAAAAGGAGCGGCAATTATACAAGTTCTGCTCCTTTATATTTTACAAAATCGTAGTATGTTTTTGTTTACCCTATTGTTTGCAGAAAAGTATAACTATTTCCCGAAGCAACACATTTACACTATTGATTGAAAGCGTTTTAGCCTTTTAATCGGTACAACTCACATTTTCGCAATGACACGGAAAATACTCACAAATTCATTGTGCTGAAAATCAGCGATTTCGATATGCGTGTTGTACCGCGCTTTTTAAGCTCATTTTCAAGTTTCGGTAGACGCCAAATTGAAGTGATTTATATTCAGCCTCTTACCGCATTTGCGTTCCAAATGATTTCTAATGCAAAGGTACGATTTTAAAGCGATAATCAGTAATGATTAGCAATGATTTTTATTGACTAATAAGCATTATAATACTTTACTAAGCAAAATATTCTGTCTTCAACCAATAGGCATAAATCGGGTCTTGGAACGAGATTTCTCCAGCTTTGTTATCCAAAATATCATTCTTGATAAGAGCCACCTTTGAGCGTGCTATTGAGGTTGTAGATGATATTTTGTAGCGGTGCATCACATCGGTAGAACTGATTGCCTTTTCGCCTGCAATAAGGGCTTTAAGGTAGTTCAGTTGCTGCGTGGTCAATGTTTCGGTAATCGTTACAAACAATAAGCTCAATTGTTCTACCAATGCTGCGTGTGCCTCGTGCACTATCTCAACCGTACAGATATCCTTTGTTCTTAACCACGATTGTTGTGCGAGTTGCTGTGCATAGTAAGGGTGATTGTCAACAAGCTTTACAATTAAGTTGGAAGCATCCTTATTAATAGTCTTACCTGTATCTGAGAATCGAGTATTAAAGAATTCTACAAGATAAGGCGTATCAATCTTGTTGAGGAACATCAAGTTGCCAAATTTATAGAATGGCTTTGACGAGTTGGTGAATACCTCCATCATCATATGGCGTTTGCTGCCATACAAACAGTAGGCAACACTTTGGTGTTGCTGCCAATGAGAACGTAGCTTCTTCTGGAAATAGTCTGGATCGGTGAACTCTGCAATATTTTGGAACTCATCAACGCAAATGACAATTTTAAGACCCTTTTTCTTTGCAATCTTCTCCGCAAGATCAAGCACCTCATCAGGATTCTGTTTCACAGTTTCCCAATCAAAATCGATTGATACCTCATTGGTCGGATCGCTGCCAATCGAAATCTTTGGCACAAGATGCGAAAAGAAACTCTTTGCGCTCTCTACAGCCTCTTCCCACTTTGATGATGTTGCAGCAATAACCTTCTGTGCAAGCAATGAATAGAAATGCTCCTCATTGCGTACATTGAATAAGTCAATATGACAAATGCGCAACTTGCTATCCTTTTCCATAGCCAACTTCGCAGCCTTATTTACAAGCGAACTTTTCCCCCAACGACGAGGAGAGATGATAATTGTATTTATTAGTGATGTGAAGTTCTGAACCAAGTTAGCTGTTTCCAACTCTCGGTCTGTAAAATTTTTCTCTGTTGCAATCTTACCAAAGATAAAAGGAGTTTCCATAATCCATATTTTTATTATTCTACCGCAAATATAGTACAAAATATGTAACTACACAAATTGTTACAACGAAAAATGTATACACAATTTGTGTAGCATTGAAATGATACTTATTGTTACGGTTATAATTTATTATTTCTTTGTGTAACTTAGTCCATTATGATATTGCCTTCGATTTGTTAATGACAGCCGAATAGATGTATGGATATATGGCATTCACATACCGACATTGATGCAACTATCGGGAACACTCGCATTGTCTGCAATCAGATGGGCTATGTTTATTACAATGAGCATCTAGGTGGCTTTGATGGAGGTAAATTTATTGAGATATAAAAGTGTTTATCCAAGAAATAAAGAATAAGATATTATGAGCAATCAACCTGATTTAACAAATATTACTGTCCGCTAAAAGTTAAAAAAAGAAAAAAAATTAGGGCTGATTCCATAAAAGGTTTCAGCCCTTTTGGGTTATTTTTGTATATGCAAAAAAAATTAAATAACCATGGGCAAAAATAGTATTTTTTTCGGACAGCCGATATATGGAAAGTTAATAAAATCGCTTGACCGCGATAAAATTGTTGAAATCAGCTGAAAACATGGTGGAGAACGGTATGTGAAGAGTTTTGACGGCTTCACCCACTTGGCGACTATGCTGTACGCTGTGATAATGCGTTTCGATTCATTGCGCGAGATAGAGACATCTATGGCTATCGAGGTCAGGAAACTGCATCATGTTGGAATAGAGACAGTTCCCAAACGAAGTACCCTGTCGGATGCCAATTTTATGAGAGTGTTGCTGAACTGATTTATTGTTTAGCGGACAGTAATAATTTCAAATATGTCTGTATGAAACAAAACTAAACGGAAACAACCTGAATTATATTTATAACTTTCGCAAATTCAAGTTGTTTCCGTTTATTTCCGTGTAATTGAGTAGTATTTGAGTTTGCTGTTCTTACTTCCCGATGCAACATGTAGAACTATTTAATTATGAGAATCTTACGCTTTAAACGGCAGAAAACCTTTTCTTACTTGTTCCGCGGTAGAAAAAAATGGCCATTTTGCCGTTCCAACGTTCGTTCTCAAGAGTCGTGGAAAACTGAGTTTTCCATCTCTTTTTCTCTATGCAAAGGCAGTGCAAACGAGTGAGATGCCAAACTTGTTTGAGCATTTTGCAACGAATGCAGCCTGCTTTCGCACGCAGTGCAAAAGTGCGATTTTTCTTGCGTATTATAACCAACTATTGTCAACTAAATGCATTGAGATAGTATATTCTTTCCTCGAAAAGAGAAAAAGTAATGAAGTGAGTTTTGATTTTGCTGGTAAAAAGAAAATAATTATGGCAAAGCCATTTCTTCTTTTACTTTACTTTTTACCTGTCAAGGACGTATTCATCAGTTGTAGATGTCTTCTTCATTTTATTCCTATATCTCTATTGGTGTTAGGAGAATAGTATCATATAAACACGGCAACAAACACTTGTTATTGCCATGTTTATATGATATTTGTATTTTGTTATCCTAATAACTGACTAGTTTTCGCCCAATAAAAATAAGCTTCTGGAGACTGCCTCCTTAATTTGTTTAACTTATTAGTCAATACTGGATTGATATCTAGTGAGGCTATAGACATAGGATTTCCATCATATCGTTCAATCTCAGTTTGTCCTTTCTCAAGTAGTGTTACTAAATATGCAGTTCGTGAAGCGTCAACGATTGCATTATCTATAAAGTAGCTACCTCGGAACATGAATGATTTTATACGGCTAATGCCTCGCTGAAGCATTTCAAAATCACCATTCCCTTCTATGCCACGAGTAGCAAGACATAATGAAGTCTGGCGCACATCTTCAAAAATGAGTTTAGGATTATTCTCCAGTCCTCTATATGATAATTCAACCTCGGCGATACGTGCAAATGACCTAGATGTTACACCGAGATTTTCTACCTCGTCGAAAAGACGGGCTATATCATATAGCTGTTTGATGATTTCCATGCTACAATCGCGAACATTACCTTCTTGATTTTTCTTGTAATAAGGTATACCTGTAGTGTTCGGTGCATAAGCAGTCAACTTGTCTCCAAGAATGTCACCGATTGATGGTACTTTCACTAGATTGGGTGTGCCTTCTATTTTCAAGAAAGGCCCATCAATAGGTAATTCCAATACTTCTTCATAGTGGCAATCTTCGTTTAGAACATCAAGTAATATGCTTTCTTGTCTATCGCTATCGTCCAAGAATGCAACTTGATAGAAGAATTTTGCATGGGATTTAGGTATGTCAGTGCCACGTTGAATTCGTTCTACGGGTTTGTAGTCAATAAATCCAAAATTCTTGTAAGATTCTAGATACAGTTCTATGTCAGTGTCTGGAGGACATATGATGTCGATATCTATAGACAATCTGTGTCGACCATTCTTGAGGAGGAGCATTAAACAGGAACCTCCTTTGAAATGAAAGGGACATCCTGATTGTGCCAACATATCCAGAAGAGAGAAAGCACGAATGACTTTCTCAATTATGTTCTTATCTTTATATTGGAGTTCTATTGACTTTTCGTTAATCCAACCCGTTGTGAAACATTCTTTGCTAATCATTTTGAGAGATTTATGAGTTCTTGAATTTCTTTACTAATGCTCCTTCGTTTTGCGTAGCGCATCAGTCTCTGTGTATTTATTGAGTACTGTTCGAAAGCAAGTTGATACATGTTTAGGGATTCAGAACCATGTAAATAGTCAAAGTCAGCATCTTTTTGGGTATCAACTAAAAGTTTTTCTAATGTAGGAACCTTTATACCGTCAACTTCCATAAGAGGAGACTCTGTAACTAATGTTTTTACAATGATACAATTTTCCCGAAGGTCTATGTAATCGTACATCAAGGTAGCGTTGGGTCGCTTATAAACATTCTTGTAGAATTCTTTAAGGCGGTTAAATGCCGATTCAACAGCATCACGGTTTGTTTCAACATAAATTGCATGATTAATTGATAGGTGATGTTGAATTGGTGATAGAATACTTCCATCATATACACAAAAATCTGTAAAAGGAAGTTCAGATTTCATCTTCAAAAAGATTTCTTTAGCCAACTCTGAAGGTTTGTAAGTGAAAGTTTGCTTTTGGGCGATCACATACATTCCCTGGCCAATGCGAACCAGTAAATTGTCTTTCGCTAATGCACTTAGGTACTGCCGTGCAGTTATAGGCTTTATGCCATAAACGGTTGTTAGCAATTCGGCATTAACCATGTTGTGTGTTTGAGCTATTTCCAATATTTTACTCTTACATGTGCTCATCTTCACTTGATTTTAGGCACAAAAATAGTATAAACTCGGCAATGAACCAAACTTATTGCCAAATTTATATATAATTGATTGTAAAATACTGTTTTTAGCACACAAAGTTACCATATATTCGATTTTACCTTATAAATGCGATTTCTCTTGTTCGACAAACTTATCATTTTTGCTTGTAAAAAGAAAATTATGGCAAAGCCATTTCTTCTTTTCCCTTCTTTTAACTTTACTTTATTATTCGTATATATGAGTACGAAATTAAAGTAAAGTTGCGAGTAAGCGAGAGCAAAGAAAATTTATTTGCTTTGCAGAGCGTGAGCAAGTTCGTGAAATCAAAGTTGTTATTTCTTTTGGTGGCAATCATTATGGAAAATGTGAAATTTCACCCATATTTAGGGGCGGATTATGTGAAATAGATGCTTAAAAGGTCTAAAAATGGCTTTTTGAGCATATTTTTTGACTGAAACATTCCACTATAAGAAAAAAAAGAGTAGATTTGCGTTATAAATATCAGTATAATAAAGATAAAACTGATTACATGTAGATAAATATCATTTTAATGATAGATAGAATATGAAAGATTTTTTTGAATACTCTACTCCAGAACTGGTACGTATGTTGGGTACTCGTTTTAAAGAATATCGTATGCGGTGCAATCTGACACAAAAAGAGGTGTCAGAACTATCAGGTGTTGGCCTTACAACTATACACAAGTTTGAGAATGGTACGGCAGGCAATCTTTCATTGTCGACATTTCTTCTCTTATTGAAGGTGGTAGGTCAGATAAATTCTTTGGATGATCTTTTGCCTGAATTACCTGAATCGCCTTATCTTATGCGCAAGGACGAGAAAAAAGCACAACGAATCAGACACACTAAATAAGCTATACAGATATGATAAAGTCATTGAAAATAATACTTTGGGATGAAGAAATAGGTCGTTTGGCTTGGGATGAACGCCGTCATCTCTCTTATTTCACATATAATCCCGATTTTATCAAAAAGGGATTAAACATATCTCCTTTGGTTGCACCAATTGACGGAACCAGAGGGCTGTTGCCTATTTGGGGTGAGGATGCTAAGATTTATCAGAAACTTCCAGCATTTGTTGCAGATTCATTGCCTGATGCTTGGGGTAACCAGTTGTTTGATTTATGGCGTCAACAACAAAAATTATCTAACTCGGAGATAAATCCATTGGATAAGCTCTCGTTTATCGGTCGAAGAGGAATGGGTGCATTAGAGTTCATTCCAGAGGCAAACAGAGAACGCAGAGTAGGTAAGATAGACGTTAAGTCATTAGCAGATTTGGCTGAACGCATTTTCATCGAAAGAGAGAATGCCCGTATCATGCCTGAGGAATCCATTACCATGCAATCATTGTTGACTGTAGGTACTTCTGCAGGTGGACGTCAGCCCAAAGCGATTATAGCTATAAATAGAGAAACTGGAGAAATACGAAGCGGTCAGATTGCTGGCTTGGAAGGTTACGACTATTATCTTCTTAAATTCGGCAACTCAGAATATTGTTCAGCTGAATTGGAAATGACTTATTATAAGTTAGCTACTTTGACCGGAATCAATATGATGCTCTCCGAATTATATCCCGTGGATGGAAACAATCATTTTTTGACCAAGCGCTTTGATCGTGATGGCGAGAAGAAGATACATATACAGACCTTGGCTGCTATATATCCCGATGCTGAGAGTTACGAGCAATTGATTTCTGTTTGTCGTAAACTTCGTCTTCCTGAAGCTGATTGTCAGGAGGTATTCCGAAGAATGGTCTTCAATATATTGTCGAATAATACTGACGACCATAACAAGAACTTCTCATTCGTTATGAATGAAGATGGTTCTTGGCGCCTTGCTCCAGCCTATGATATTACTTACATCATAGACAGAGGTGGTTATTTGCCGAACAGGGATCATTGTATGTATATACGAGCTAAACTGCATGACATCACACGTTCCGATGTTATTGATTTTGCCCGTGATAACGGCATTCGTCGACCCGATGCTATCATAAGGGATATTGTTTCTGCATTGAAACAATTCCGTGCAATAGCTACCGATAATGGAGTTTCCGAATCATGGATAGGTCGAGTTGAATCAACCATCGTGGAACACTTGAAAGCATGGGGCGAATGGGAGCACGAAGCTGCAAATGTCACAATAGACATCAATGGGCATACCGTTAGCAATATGCATGTTGAGCAGACCTATAAAGGAAACTATCATTTGCTGGCAAATATAGATGGTGCGGAACGAAAGTTCGTTATCAGCAAAAACAAAGAAGAGTTTGCGTCTATTGAACAAATTGGATTGGCAAACCTAACAACTGACCATCTGAAAACACTGGTCGCAAAGTATTTCAATCTATAGGTTTGATGATTATAATTCGCCCAATCGCCTAAAAAAGTGAGATTTGGCGAGGATACATCATCACTTGCTAGGGCTTGCCCGTTGTCCAACTTTATACAAGTGGAGGAGCCTAATACCCCAAGTTGCTTTTGCTAGCATTGGGAGTGCCAATCCCAGGTCATTGCAAGCAGGGGGCAAAGATTGGACAATCTATCGCTGACCATTTGTCCGAGGATATTCAAATTTTTCTAATTACTTCGGACAAATGGTATTCATTCTGTTATATTAGTATCTTATAACCATATTTCCGAACCCTACAAATATTTTTTGTACCCATCAGACAAATGCTAAAGGTTATTCAGCCGTGAAATAACTTCTTTATCTGCTGGTAACCACTCTACACTACCAAGTCCTTCTGGCCTTAACCAACGAGCTGATTTATGTTCTCGAAGCTCTATTTCTCCTGCTTTGATACCACACAGATAGCAATGCATGGTTAGATGGAACGATGGATAGTCATATTCAGTTGTGCAGAGAAACTTATCAATGGTTATATCTATTCCAAGTTCCTCTTGTATTTCGCGCTTAAGGGCATCTTCTCGGCTTTCGCATGGTTCTATTTTTCCTCCAGGAAACTCCCACAGCCCTTCAAACTCTCCATATCCTCGCTGAGTTGCAAAGTAAGCTCCCTCGCGATGCAGTATCGCTGCAACAACCTCTATCTTTTTCATTATTAAATAACCTTTAAGTATTGAGCCATTGCCGGCTTTTGGAGTTTCCACTTAACATTCATTGGGAAGTCATCATGCGATGAAACATAGTCCACCAAACCGAAACAATGGAATGGAGAGGTATTGCCAAAGCCATCCTTCTTCTCCTCGCG